>WJLX01000013.1 GCA_014728225.1 Candidatus Coatesbacteria bacterium
GAACTGGCACGGTTTTTGCGGAGGCGGACCGTTATCGTCGGCCGTAACGGTCGCCGAGATGCAAAAACCGTGCCAGTTCCGGGGCGCGGCGGTTCAGCCGTTGTCGGTTTTTCGCAGTACCGCGCCCGGGTCTTCCGGGCGGAGGTGCGCTCCGCTTGAACTAGACGGGAGCCCTTTTCTCATGGCGCTGATCTTCGGTTATCGGCCCGTCGTCGAGGCCCTGCGCGGGACGCAGGAGCTGTGCCGGTTGTACGTTCAGCGCGGCAAGAAGGGGCTGGAGCCGCTGGCCGCCGAGGCGCGCAAGCGCGGTGTGCCGGTGAGCGTATTGCCCGAGCGGGAGCTTAAGCGCTTGTGCCGCGCAGCGCGCCATCAGGGCCTGGCCGCCGAGGTCCAGCGCCGGGACCATACGGTCGATGATCTGGTCGAGTCGGCCCGGGTTCGCGGTGAGGAACCGTTCCTCGTCGTCTGCGATCATCTGGAGGACCCTCATAATCTCGGTGCGGTGCTGCGCAGCGCCGAGACCGCCGGTTGCCACGGCGCGGTGATCCCCACCCGGCGGGCGGCGCCGATCACCGGTACGGTGGTGCGAGCCGCCGCCGGTGCCACGGCTCATTTGCCCGTCGCCGTGGTCAACAATCTGGCCCAGGCCGTGCGTCGCCTGACCGAGAACGACGTCTGGTGCGCCGGTTTGACCGGCGAGGCCCAGATGACCATCTACGAGGCCGACCTGACCGGGCCGTTGGCTCTGGTCGTCGGCGCCGAGAATCGGGGGGTCGGCCACGCCACGGCGCTTGCCTGTGACTACCTGGTCAAGATACCCCTGTTTGGCGCCGTGGAGAGCCTCAACGCCAGTGTGGCTTTCGGTGTGGCCGTTTTCGAGGCCGTACGCCAGCGCCGCGGCTATTAGCGGCCGTTGACCCACCCCAACCCGATACCGGAGGGTAGTTCGTGAGCGATCAGCCGATCCGTTTCGCCAAGCGCCTGGAGGGCTTCGGCCGTCAGACAGGCTTCGAGATCAAGCAGCAGGCCCTCAAGCTCGAGGCCCAGGGCAGCGATATCATCCATCTGGAGGTCGGCGAGCCCGACTTTCCCACGCCCTCCAACATCGTCGCCGCGGCCAAGGCTGCGCTGGACTCGGGCCAGACCCACTACGCACCCTCGGCGGGCCTGCCCGTGCTGCGTCGCGCCGTGGCCGATCACGTGGCCCGCAAGTACGACAACGATATTGCTCCCGCCGAGGTGGTCATCGCCCCCGGCGCCAAGCCGTTGATCTTTTTCAGTCTTCAAGCTCTGGTAGATCCGGGTGAGACGGTGCTCATCCCGGATATCAACTTCCCGGCCTACGAGGCGGCGGCCCGGATCATCGGCGCCCGGATCGACACCTATCCCCTGCTCGAGGAGAAGGGGTTCCGACCGGATCTCGACGTTTTCCGCGACAAGGTTGCCGGCAACGGCCCCCGTCTGGTGATCCTCAACAGTCCCCACAACCCCACCGGCGGGATGCTGACCGCCGAGGACTACACCGCCATCGCCGAGATGGCCCACGAGCACGACTTCTGGGTGCTCTCCGACGAGATCTACTCGGCCATCGTCTACGAGGGCGAGCACGTTAGCGCCCTGTCCGAGAAGGCCTTCAACGGTCGGTTGATCATGGTCGACGGTTGGAGCAAGGCCTTCGCCATGACGGGTTGGCGCCTGGGCTACGGGGTGATGCCCGCCGCCCTGGCCAAGAAGCTGGCCACCCTGACCACCAACTCCAACTCCTGCACCTGCACCTTCAACCAGTACGGCGCCCTGGAGGCCATCGTCAACCCGATCAGTTGGGAGGCCGTCGACCAGATGCGCAACCAGTTCAGGAAGCGCCGCGACTACCTGATCCCCGAACTGCAGAAACTGGGCTGTTCCAACGTGGTCAACCCCAAGGGCGCCTTCTACGCCTTCGCCAACCTCAAGAACCTGGGGCTGACCAGTCGGGAGATCAACGACCGTCTGCTCAACGAGGCCCACATAGCCGCTCTCCACGGGACGGCCTTCGGCGAGGCCGGCGAGGGCTACATCCGTTTCAGCTTCGCCAACAGCCTGGTCAACCTGCAGAAGTTCATCGATCGTTTCAGCGCCTGGATGGACAAGAACTGCAACGAGTGCGTCAACTGACGCGGCCGCGACAGGCCGGTTTGAGCTTGGACGGACCGCTCGGGCGGTCCGTCCTCAACACTTACCGTCGCGGTGTTCGGTTCTGCGATACAACCGGCCGCCGCGTTCTGGTAAAATAGAATAAGTCAACGTCTTCGACCACCTCAGACCCCGGAGTGACCATGCGCCGCCGCCTGTTGCTGATTGTCGTCCTCGTTATCGCAGCGACCGTTCCGGCTCAACAGCCAACCGGAGCGCCGGCGCTGGAGGAATTGACCGCGGGGCTGGATCGGCCGATCGAGGAGAAGATGGCCGATTTTTCCGAGCGGGTCGAAGAACGGCGCGCGCAGCGAGAGGACGCCGCCGAGGCCGCTGCCGAGGAGCTCGCAGAGGCCGATACCGGCGAGAAGATCGAACAGGCCACCGAAGAGGTCGGCAAGGCGCTGGGGCCGGTGAGCACCATCTGGGAGTGGCTGACCAGCCTGCCCGGCTACTGGGAGGCCCTGTTGGTCGGCGGCGGCTGCTTCGTCGTGCTCAACCTGCTTTACTTCTTCGTCATGCTGGGCATCAAACACCTGATGAAGAAGCGC
>WJLX01000014.1 GCA_014728225.1 Candidatus Coatesbacteria bacterium
AAAATAAGTAAGGGCCGCTGAGGTGCTCCGTTCCTGCCCGCTCGATCGGTCCGAATTCCGCCTGCTTAAGCTGGTCCTCCATGCTACACAATAGCAACAGCCCGTGAAGAAGAACCCCGCCGCCGAATCAACGCAAGGAGTCCGGCGCCGTCGCTGAACCGGAGACCGCGGCCAACCGAGCTTTAGAAAAAGCGGTGTCTGGGAGCGGCCGTCCGGCGGCGCTCCGTTTCCTTACGGAACAAAGCCATGGTTCACCTCGTCTAGCCTACGGCCAGCATGCGTTCGAGGGCCCCGCGGGCGCGCTCGGCGACGGCGGCGGGGACCTCGACGACGGGCTGTTCGTCGTGCAGGACGCGGCGCAGGCTCGCCAGGGTGTTGCGCTTCATGTTGAAGCAGACGGTCTTCTGCGGGGCCAGGGGGTGGAAGACGCGGTCGGGGTAGCGCTTTTCGAGGGGGGTCAGCATACCGATCTCGGTGCCGACGATGAACTCGGCGGCCTCGACGGAGTCGGGATACTCGAGCATGCCGCCGGTCGAGGCGGCGACGTCGGCGGCCTCGATGACGGCGATGTCGCACTCGGGGTGGACCATGACCTTTGCCCGGGGGTGGGCTTGGCGGGCGGCGCGGATGTCGGCGACGGTAACTCGATGGTGGGTGGGGCAGAAGCCGGGCCAGAGCATCACCGGGGCCTCTCGCGGATAGAGGGCATAGTCCCGGCCGAGGCTGCGGGCGGCGTACTCGCCCAGGTGGCGGTCGGGGCAGAAGAGCACGGGGCGCTCGGCGGGGGCGCGGCGCAGGACCTCGACGCCGTTGGAGCTGGTGCAGCAGATGTCGGATTCGGCTTTGACGGCGGCGCTGGAGTTGACGTAGCTGATGACGTAGAGGCCGGGAAAGCGCTGTCGGGCCTCGCGGACGTCTTCGGTGCCGAGCATGTCGGCCAGGGGGCAGCCGGCGTCGGGTTCGGGCAGCAGGACGGTCTTGTCCGGACAGATGATCGCCGCGGTTTCGGCCATGAAGCTGACGCCGCAGAGCACGATCGTCCGGGCCTGCGTTGCGGCGGCCAGGCGCGCCAGGCCGAGGGAGTCGCCGGTGTGGTCGGCGACGGCCTGGATCTCGGGCAGCTGGTAGTTGTGGGCCATGATCACGGCCCCGCGGCGGTTTTTGAGTTTGCTTATCTCGTCGATCAGCTCGGAGTCAAGCCCTGGGTCGGTCGGCATCGCTCACCTCGGTGGTTGAACGGTCGGGGGGAGGCCCTCAACGACCTCCCCCCGTGTTGTCGGTCGTCGGATGGTTAGTAACCGCCCGATTCGCCCATCATCCCCTGCATGAAAACCTCGAAGGGTACGGGTTCGCCCAGGCCGGCGGCGGCGTTCTCGGCGCCGCTGCGGCCGAAGCCGGTCAGCTCCATCTCGCCCTCGGGCGAACCGTCGACGGGATCGGAGTGCATGTAGACCATCCCGGTGATCGGCACCTCGGCGGAGTAGTAGGTCTCGGAGATGTCGGTGATCATCCGCAGGCAGTCGAAGCTGTGACCGGCGGCGGTGTAGGCCACGCCGCTCTCCCATTCCAGTCCGGTCATCGATTCCTCGATCCGGCTCTGCTGTTCCGGTGACATCGTCGCGGCGCCCATCTGGCCGAACTGCTGGAACAGCTCCTTGCTCATCGAGAGATAATAGGTCTCGCCCGAGGCCGGCTCGGTCATCGCCAGGCGCAGCTCCTCGGTGTACTCGGTGAACTCGTCGAGGCTGTCCTCGAGGCCGCGGTAGTTCTCCCGGGCGGAGTCGGGGTCGCTGAGCATCTCGCTGAAGCTGTCCTCCATGAAGGCCACACCGGCGTCGTTGAAGGCCATTTGGACCACGACGTCGCCCTCGGGGGTCTCGGTCTCGAGCTGGAACCACAGATAGTCCGAGCCGGGAAGCTCGATGATCGCAAAGACCATCGCACCGTTGTCGGTAGCGTAAGCCGCCCACTGGCCGCTCTCCAGCGGGACTAGATCGACGGCGCCGGCGGTCAGGGCGACGGCCAGCAGGACGAACAGAACCTTGCGCATCGAAAAGCCTCCTTGGGCCTGGGTGAGGCGGAGACCCCCGCCGTCGGCAGCCGCCGCACAGCGACGGGCGACGGAATCGGCACGGGACGAGGGGGGTGACGTTAACTGGTTGCTCCTTAATGGTATAACAACGCTCCAGGGTTAACAAGCGTGACGGCGGGTTTGCTTGACAGTTCGCAAAACGGGGCCTATTATGAAAGCCGTTGCCTCGCCGAAGGGCGCGGCGGTCTTTCAAACCGAGGAGCGACGATGAGCAAACGCGAGGAATACGAGGTTTATCGCCGACGGGAACGGGCCCGGGGCCGGGCCTCCTACTGGGCCTTCCTGGTGATGGGGGCCCTCGGCGTGGCCTACGCCGTCTTCCGCGGCGTCAACTCGGGCTTCAGCGGCGGTGAGATTGGCTTCATCATCCTCTTCGGCCTGTTCGTGATCTTCAACGCCGTGCTGCTCTCGCCGATCTACCGCCTGCTGGCCGACGCCATGGTACGCCGCCGCCAGCGCCTGCGCGGCGATCCCGTCGATTCCGACGACTCCGCACCGGTGCATTACGGTGATGGTGAACGCGCCGACTTGGTGCTGCGCGATAAAGACGACGACGGTGACGAATGAGCCGCATCGCCGCCGCGGGACGCCGGGCGACGTAGAATCGGCGTCTCCCGCAGGGATCCTCCAACACCGACCGCTCCCGAGGCTGCGCCGGGCTGGGCAATAACACGCATTTATGATACAATACCGCTCCGATTACTCCGCCGTCGAAGGTGAATCAAGGTGAATCGATGACCGATCGTCTGAGCCCCCGCACCGCCCTGGCCTCCTGCGCCGACAAGACCGACCTGGCCGCCTTCTTCTCCGATCTCCCCCCCCTCGAGGTGCTCTCCACGGGGGGCACGGCCCGGCTGCTGGAGGAGGGCGGCGTCACCGTCCGCCGGGTCAGCGACTACACCGGCTCCCCCGAGGTGCTGGGCGGGCGTGTCAAGAGTCTGCACCCCCGGGTCCACGGCGGCCTGCTCTCCCGGCGCAGCACCGAAGACGCCGCCGACCTGGAACGCCTGGGCGCCGTCGAGATCGACCTGTTGGTGGTCAACCTCTACCCCTTCCGCCGAACCGTGGCCGGCGGGGCGGAGACGGCCGAGGCCGTCGAGCAGATCGACATCGGCGGGGTGGCCCTGCTACGCGCCGCGGCCAAGAACTTCGCCCACGTCGTCTGCCTCTGCGATCCGGCGGATTACGAACGCGTGGCCGCCGAGATCGCCGCGGGCGGCGTGACTCTGAAGACCCGGCGCGAGCTGGCCGCCAAGGCCTTCGCCCACACCGCGGCCTACGACGCGGCCATCGCCGCCTACCTGGACGACGAGGACGGCCCGCCCGAGACTTATATTACCGTCGGGCACCGGCTGCGCGAGCTGCGCTACGGCGAGAACCCGCACCAGAGAGCGGCCCTGTATACGATCGAGGGCGACGACGGCACCCTGGCGACGGCGAAACCGCTGTCGGGCAAGCAGCTCAGTTTCAACAACTACTGGGACCTGGCCGCCGCTTGGGCCGCCGTCTGCGACTTCGACGAGCCCGCCGCCGTCGTCGTCAAGCACACCAACCCCTGCGGTCTGGCCGTCGCCGAGACCCTCGAGCGGGCCTACGAGCTGGCCCTGGCCGGGGATCCGCTGTCGGCCTTCGGCTCGATCATCGCCGTCAACCGCGAACTCGACCCGGCCACCGCCGAGCGCATCCACAAGACCCGCTTCGTCGAATGCGTCGCGGCACCGAGCTTCGCCCCCGGCGTCCTGGAACGGTTGAGCAAGAAGAAGAACCGCCGCCTGCTGGCCCTGGGCGAACCCCGACCCGAGAGCGGTCTCCAAGGGCGCTTCATCCCCGGGGGGCTGCTGCTGCAGACCACCGACGACGTCGACGCCGCCGAGGAACGCCCGGTCACCGAAATCGAGCCCGACGACAAGCAGCGGGCGGCCCTGTGCTTCGCCTGGAAGGCCGTCAAGCACGTCAAGTCCAACGCCGTCGTCCTGGCCCGGATCGAGGACGACGGCGCCCGCTGGCTGGTCGGTGTGGGCGCGGGACAGGTCAGCCGGGTCGACGCCTCGATCATCGCCGTGCGCAAGGCCGGCGACCGAACCGTCGGCGCCGTGGGGGCCTCCGACGCCTTCTTCCCCATGCCCGACGGCCTGACCACCCTGACCGACGCCGGAGTGGCGGCGGTCATCCAGCCCGGCGGCTCCAAGGGCGACCCGGGTGTGATCGATGCCGCCGACAAAGCCGGTATCGCCATGCTCTTCACCGGTACCCGCCACTTCCGCCATTAATCCGCCAACGTAACCCAACCCCAACGGAGAATGCAGTGCGCGTCCTGATCGTCGGCAGTGGAGGTCGCGAGCACGCCCTGGCCTGGGGAATCTCCCGTTCCCCGCGCCTGACCAAGCTCTACGCCTATCCGGGCAACGCCGGGATCGCCCGCATCGCCGAGATCCCGCCCCTGCCCGGCGACGAGATCGGCACCCTGGCCGACTTCGCCAAGGGCGCGGGCATCGACCTGACCATCGTCGGCCCGGAGATCCCCCTGGCCCACGGCATCGTCGACGAGTTCAAGCGCCAGAACCTGGTCATCTTCGGACCCAGCCGCGCCGCGGCCCGCCTCGAATCCAGCAAATCCTACGCCAAAGAGCTGATGGTCTCGCGCAACATCCCCACGGCGGCCTTCGGCGTCTTCGACGACTTCAACGCCGCCTGGCGCTACGCCTCCAATCACCGCCTGCCCCTGGTGGTCAAGGCCGACGGCCTGGCCGGCGGCAAGGGCGCCCTGATCTGCGAAACCCCGGCCAAACTCGAAAAGGCCCTCAACGCCATGCTGCACCAAGGCGCCTTCGGCCGCGCCGGACGCACCGTGGTCATCGAGGAGTTCATGGAGGGCGAGGAGGTCTCCCTCTTCGTCCTGGCCGACGGTAACGGCGGCACCACCATCCTCGGCGGCGCCCAGGACTACAAGCGCATCGGCGAGGGCGACAACGGACCCAACACCGGCGGGATGGGCGCCTGCTCCCCGACCTCGGTGATGAACAAAGCCATGATCGACCGGGTGATGTCGACCATCGTCCAACCCGTGCTCCAGGCCCTCGACGAGGAAGGCAACCCCTACAGCGGGATGCTCTACTGCGGTCTGATGCTCACCGACCAGGGCCCCAAGGTCGTCGAGTTCAACTGCCGCTTCGGCGACCCCGAGACCCAGGTCATCGTGCCCCGCGTCGCCGACGACCTGATGATGCTCCTCTACGCCAGCGCCACCGGCTACCTGCCCGTCGATCGGGTCAACCTGACCGCCAAGAAAGCCGTCTGCGTCATCCTGGCCAGCGAGGGCTACCCCGGTAACTACGAGAAGGGCAAAGCCATCAGCGGGCTGGGCGCCGACGACCTGGCCAGCGTCGTCTTCCAGGCCGGCACCACGGTCAGGGAAGGCCAACTGGTCACCTCGGGCGGGCGCGTTCTCGGCGTGACCGGCATGGGCGCCACCATCCGCGCCGCCGCCCACAACGCCTACAGCCGCGCCGAGAAGATCACCTTCGACGGCCGCTACCTGCGACGGGACATCGCCTGGCGCGAACTGGAACGGGCCAACGGCAACGGCAAACCCGCCGGCGGCCGCAAACGCAGATAACCACACCAGCGCCCAAACCCGCCCCGCCGGAACCGGCACGGTTTTTGCGGAGGCGAAAGTTTGCCGTCGCTCCAACGGTCGCCGAGTTGCAAAAACCGTGCCGGTTCCGGCGGCCCGGATCGTCAACCGCGCCGGACCAAGCCGGCGGCCGCCGGCGAGCGAACACATCGACAAACAGCGAACCCTATCCGAAAGGCGAGATAACCACCGTGAGTGCCAACGATGCCAACGGACCCCTGGTGGCCGTGCTGATGGGCTCGGCCTCGGACAAGCCGGTGATGGAGCGCGCCTTCGCCGTGCTCGATGAATTCGCCGTCCCCTACACCGCCCGCATCCTCTCCGCCCACCGCACCCCGCACGAGACCGCCGACTTCGTCGAGCGCTCCGCGAAGAACGGGGTGCGGGTTTTCATCTGCGGCGCCGGAATGGCCGCCCACCTGGCCGGCGTCGTCGCCGCCCACACCGTGCGTCCCGTCCTGGCCGTGCCGCTGGAATCGGGCAATCTGGGCGGCCTGGACGCCCTGTTGTCCAGCGTGCAGATGCCCGGCGGCATCCCCGTCGGCGTCTTCGCCGTGGGCAAGGCGGGGGCCAAGAACGCCGCCCTGTCGGCGGTGCAGATCCTGGCCGTGGGCGATGAAAAGCTGACCGCGGCCCTGGAGGACCACCGCGCCGCCCAGCGCGCCAAGGTCGAACGGACCGACGCCGAGCTGCGCGCCGAGCTGGGCCTGGGCGATGAGTGAGGACTCCTACAGCGTCGACGAGCTGACCCCGCGGCGGATCGTCGCCGAGTTGGACCGCTACATCGTCGGCCAGGACGACGCCAAGCGCGCCGTGGCCGTGGCGGTGCGCAACCGCTGGCGCCGCCTTCAGCTCACCGCGGAGCTGGCCGAAGAGGTCAACCCCAAGAACATCATCCTCATCGGCCCCACCGGCGTCGGCAAGACGGAGATCGCCCGCCGGTTGGCCAAGCTGGTTCGCGCCCCCTTCAGCAAGGTCGAGGCCTCGAAGTTCACCGAGGTCGGTTACGTCGGCCGGGACGTGGAGAGCATCATCCGCGACCTGACCGAGATCGCGCTCAATATGGTACGCGAGGAGGAGCGCGAGCGGGTGGCCGCCGAGGCCGTCGTCCGCGCCGAGGAGCGCCTCGTCGACCTGCTGCTGCCCAGCCCGCCGGGCAAGCCCTCGGCCGGAGCCACCCCGGAGCAGCGCGAGCAGTATGAGCAGTCGCTGCGCGATCACGAGCGCAGCCGGGAGCGCATCCGGGCGATGCTCCGCGACGGCCGGATGGAGGACCGCGAGGTCGAGGTCAAGGTGACCACCCGGGACAACCCGATGGTCAACGTCTTCTCCGGCGCCGGTCTGGAGGGGATGGGGATGGACCTCTCCGAAATGATGGAGGGGATGTTCCCCAAGAAATCCAAGCGCGTGCGGCTCAAGGTCGCCGAGGCCCGGCGGGTCCTCGAGGGCCAGGAGGCCGAGCGCCTGATGGACCAGGAGAAGGTCAAGTCCGAGGCCCTCGAGCGGACCCAGACCGCGGGGATCGTTTTCCTCGACGAGCTGGACAAGGTCGTCGCCGGCGGTTCGGCCCACGGGCCCGATGTCTCCCGCGAGGGTGTCCAGCGCGACCTGCTGCCCCTGGTCGAGGGCACGACGGTCAAGACCAAGCACGGCCTGGTCAAGACCGATCACATCCTGTTCATCGCCGCCGGCGCCTTCCACCACAAGAAACCCGCCGATCTGATGCCCGAGCTCCAGGGCCGCTTCCCCATCCGGGTCAAGCTGACCAACCTGAGCGCCGACGACTTCGTCCGCATCCTCACCGAGCCCAAGAACGCCCTGGTGCGTCAGTACCGGGAGCTACTGGGCACGGAGAAGCTGGAGCTCGAGTTTACCGACGAGGCGGTGCGCAAGCTGGCCGAGACGGCCGCCTACATCAACCGTCACACCCAGAACATCGGCGCGCGCCGACTGCATACCGTGATGGAAGCGCTGCTCGAAGAGGTCTCCTTCGAGGCCGCCAATCTGGACAACGCCCAGAAGCTCGTCATCACGCCGGAGTACATCGAGGAAAAACTCTCCGGCCTGGCCGCCGACGAGGACCTCTCGCGCTACATCCTCTAACCGTCGCGCCGACGGTCCCGCCCCCGCTCCCCGCCCGGGCGGGTCGAGCAGCAGCGGGACCGCTTTGCCGGGGCGAGACCCCGCCGCTGAAAGGATCCCCCTCCATGCACACCTACCACCTGTCACCGGCCCGGTTGCTGATCATCTTCATCACCGGCGCCCTGGGTCTGGCCCTGGTGATCTTCGGCTTCCTCTTCCCCACCAACCCGCTGATCTTCGAAGACGGCCTCAACCTGCCCGGCGGCTGGCTGGTCTCGACCCTGCTGTTCGTCGTGGCCGCCCTGGTCTTCGGGGTGATCCTCGGCGGCCTGGGCCGGCTGTTCGGCCGCGGGCTGGTCAAGCTGATCTTCGGCTCCGATCCCGGCAAGTACTTCCTCGAACGCGACAGCCGCAGCGACAAGGCCCTGCGCTCCCACCTGGCCCACGCCGCCGGTTACTGCTTCGATCGCAACTTCACCCACACCTTCAAGATCGCCTTCCGCAACTACTTCCGCTACGAGACCGCCATCCCCGACTTCCACGACCAGCTCTGCCTGACCGCCCTGGCCGGCAGCGATTCCCCCCTGCACCAGCGCCTGGGACGCCTGGGTCTGGGGGTCGAGATCCGCGCCAACCTGGCCGTCATGCTGCTGCTCTACGTCGTCGGACGGCTGATCTTCATCCTGGTCAACCCGCTGACCGCCCTGGCCGCTCCGGTGATCATCGAGCTGGCCGTGATCTTCTTCCTGGCGCTGGTGCTGACCTACTCCCAGCTCAAGCTCCAGGCCGCCTGGTACCACGAACTCTACATCTCCTTCTTCGAGCTGGCCGTCGAGGAAGACGTCGACCGGCCGACGGTCAAACTCTCCAGCCGGCGCGGACGGCGCAGCGGACGACGCCGCAGCGGCGGTTCCAAGAGCGGCAGCCGCAGCGGTTCCTCCCGGGGCGGCTCGAAGGGCGGATCATCGCGCAGGTCATCGGGCGGCTCGAAAGGCGGCTCGAAAGGCGGCTCATCCGGCGGTTCGAAGGGCGGCGACTGAGCCCGTCCCCGGCTTGGCAGATCTGCCAGAACGGCGGCCGAGCGGCCGCCGTTTCTTCATCCACAACGCCGTAAGCGATGCTGACCCCTGCCGGAACCCGCCGGATGACCGGCGGCCGCTGACGGACGATTGACAATGCCACACTGGACGGGGCTGCGACGCCACCGTTTGTCCATCAACACTGAACCGATCAACGCTGAACCGATAAATGCTGAACCGATCAGCGGTCCTGACGGGCCGCTCCCACAGGCTAACGAGCCTGTGCTCCATAGCGGCTCGCGGACGGGATTGGCATCCCGCCCGACAGGGGACGGTTAGCACCAGTGAGCGCCCTTAGCGCGCCGCGTCCAGCAGCTCGCCGACCTCCAGCCGCTGCGGCCGCCCCCGGGGCGGCGTCCAGTCCAGCCGCACCTTGAGCCGCAGAAAGCCCCGCGGCAGGTCCAGGTCCCCGGGCTGCAGGTCGTACTCGGCCAGGGTCTCGGCCAGCTCGTCGGGGTCCTCGAGCTCGGGCCGCAACCCGGCGTCCAGCACCCACCAGCGGCGCCAGAACAGCCCCTCGGGCCGGTCCTCGTAGCAGGCCAGCCGCCGGTTGTCCTGCAGCTCCTCCAGCGGCAGGGCCTCGAGCAGCTCGAGTTGCTCCGCGGCGTAGAGGGCCGCCCGCCCCGCCATCGAACCCTCGGCCACCCCACGCTCGGCGTTGGGCAGGCTGAGCAGGATTCCCGCCACGCCGATCAGCAGGATCGCCGAGGCGATCAGCATCTCGACCAGGGAGAAGCCGCGGCTGTCGCCGACTCGCTGCACGGCTCACTCCCGGATTAGGGCCAGCAGATCAGGCCCGTGGGCTCGTCGGGCACCCGCTCCAGCTCCCGGCCGGTGAACTCGACGATCACCAGCTCGGTCAGGAAGACCGTTCCCCGGGCCAGGTGGCCGCCGATAACCTTACCGTCGTGACCGGCCAGGGCGGCGTGCAGATGGGCGTGGGGCGCGCCGTCGCGCAGGGAGATGTTGCCCAGCAGGCTAACGATCTCGTGACCGCCGGCCAGCTCCAGCTCGTGATAATCGTGGGTTTGCTGGTCGTAGAAGCCGACCGCGGCGTCGGCCAGGGCGCCGATGCCCGAGATGAAGCCCTGGCGCACGTCCTGCTCCCTGAGCAGCTCGGCGATGTAGCCCACCAGCTCGACGCCCTTGGGGACGCGGACCAGCAGCCGCCGACCCTCGTCCATGGTATAGGTGCCCATCGGTTCTCCTCTCACGGTTTGCGAGCGAAGCGATCGTTGACTGATGAGCCAATGATACCACGCCGCCGCCGTCCCCGGCGAGGGGGCGGAGCGTCGCCGACCCGCCCCGATGATCGAGGGCCGCGTCGAGCGCCTCTCCTCCACCGGCGAGATCCGCGTCCCCGTCGGTTGGACCATGGAGCAGATCGAGCGCGAGGCCGTCCGCCAGACCCCGGCCGCCAACGACGACAACCGCACCCGCTCCGCCGAGGCGCCGGCCGGCGGCCTGCGCACCCTGCACCGCAAGATCGAGGACAAGATCAAGGAGTAGATTTACGGTAAGATAATATTCATATAGTCTGATCGTAAAAAGGCACAATGAGAGTGTATCTCAATGTGCTATTTGTTCATCTTGGCAC
>WJLX01000015.1 GCA_014728225.1 Candidatus Coatesbacteria bacterium
CAGGCCGCCCTCGCCGCCCAGGTTGAGCGTCATCCGGTACTCGACGGTGCCGTCGTCGAAGTAGTCGGTCCCGGCGGGCTTGGCTTTGCCGGCGTTGGTCTGGGCGTCGGCGGCGGAGAAACCCAGGTCGGTGAAGAACTCGACCAGCACGTTGCGGGCGGCGTACTGGGCCGTCTTCTCGGCCATCGCCCGGGCCTGGGCCACGTTGGCGGCCTCGGTGTCGGCTTGGGCCGTGCCGGTGACGACGAGAGCGCCGTCCTCGAGCTCCATGTCGCCGTAGAACTCGGTGTAGACGATCAGGGCCTCTTCGGTGAGCTCGGCCCGCGGTGGCAGGGGTGCGCCCTCGGCCAGACCGGTGGGGACTTCGGTCAGTTCGGCCTCGGGGGGCTCCTCGGCCGTCACAACGCCGGTGAGTAGGAGTAGACTCAACAACAGTGTCGCAGTGCGCATCACGCACCTCCAGGGTTCTTTCTCGGTGACTGGTCTCGTCAGGAGACCGTTTTCAACATCACGTATTTCAAAACCGTTATCCGGGCCGATTAAAGCTGCGCAAGAGCTCCTCTTTACCGCGGCGGAACGGCTCCGTTTCCAACACCCGCTCGCTCAGCGGCTTCGGCTCAGCGAAGGCCGCAGCCGTACCTGGCGGTTGGTCGGGATCCACCGCCGACAGACTCCGCAGGGCGGCGCCGACAATGAGCGGGGCGAGGAGTAGCAGGCTCGGCACCTTGGGCGGCTTTAGCGGGCTCATCTCAGGCCTCGCTGTAGATACAGGGAAGATATTGCTCCGCGCAGCGGCGGAAGAACTCGGTTTCCAGGGCCCGTTCGATGAGCGGTCTGGATTCGTCGCAAGCCGCCGAGCGTTGCAGCCTGATCGTGCCCTCATCGACACCGTGTTCGGCCGGCCACTCCGCATCGGGCTCCAGCAGGATCAGCTTTTCACCACTGGAAACCTCTTGTAGAGAGACGAAGGGTAGGGCGACATTTTTGGCGATTACGGGGTAATCGGCCGGTAAAGCGTTCGGCCGGCGGTGGTCGCGGAGCAGCAAGTGATCGTCGCCGATAAAGACCCCGCAACGCCCCCGGCCGATCAGCTCCTCGGAATCAAGGAAGGCGTAGGGGTGGACGCACCCCATGTGGACTACCTCACCGGTCGAATTGTCGAGGACGAGATAGGGCTGTTCGATGGAGTAGCCCGCTCCGTAGCCGGGGTAGCCGTAGCAGATGAAGGTGTGGGCGCCGCCCTTGCTGAAGCAGTTGTCGTAGATCCAATTGGAGTGGACCATGTGTTCGAAGGCGTTCGTGGCCGGCAAGAAGAGCCGCTCGGGGTAGCGTGTACCCGACCAGTGGGGGTTATCGAAGGCCACGGCGGCGGTGCGGCCGTCGGCGTAGCCGCGCAGGTGTTGCGGTTCGGCGATGCGGGCGCTCCCGTGGAGGCCCTGTAAGAACACCATCTCGTCGACGATCAGTCCTTCGTCGGTTTCGACCCGCCCGCTGTGGTCGTCCAGTTCCCGGTCGCCGTCGAGGGTCAGTACTCCGTTGCGGGCGACGTAGGCGCACGACGGCTCCGCGGCGCCCGCCGGAGAGAGCAGCCTCGGGACGCCGAAGTACAATCAGGGCGATACTCGTCCGCAGAGGGCCTCCAGCGCCCTAGCCCTCATCGCTGCGGCGGCGCGTCGTTCATCCGGGACTCGATCTTGGCCAGCTCCCGGCGGATGTCGTCGGCGTGGGGCCCGTCGGGATGGTGCTCCAGGTATTGCTCGGCCACGTCGACGAACATCGGCCAACGCTCGCCCTGGACCAGGACCTTCAGCAGGGCCAGGTAGGGTTGGGGGTACGCGGGGTCCAGTTCGATGGCCCGGGTAAAGAGCTCGGCGGCGCCGGCGTAATCGCCGGCCTCGATGGCAGCCACGCCCTTCATGTAGACGTCGTAGGCCTCGGGGGACTGGTGGACGGCCATCTCGCGCTCGAACTCCTCGGCGTCGAGTTTGGCCAGCTCCCGGGCCGCCTCGACCAGCTCCTCCTCGTCGTCCACGCTGCGGCTGGCGGCGGCGACGACCTCGCCGGTGGCCACCAGGACGATGCGGCCGGAGAGGGTGTAGACCTCGCCGATGCGGGAGACGGAGCCCACGCCGACCATGTCGGCGCCGAGCAGGGCGCCGATCTCGACCAGGTCGCTCTCGTGGACCATCCCGCTGGTGCCCAGGGACTGCTCGGCGAGCACGTCCTCGAGGCGGCTGCGCTCGATGACCCGGAAGACGCCGTCGGCGGCGATCTCGGTGCGGATGATCTCGGCCACGGCGCGGCCGACGGACTCCTCGCAACCGATCGATTCGAAGTCGGCCACGGCGATCTTGGGGATCGCCCAAGCCGTCAGGGCGATCAACAGAACGGTAACAACGAGCTTGCGCATCGGTGGCTCCTCCGGTGACGGGGAATCGACGAATGGTTTTTGCGGACGTCGCGCGCTGGATAAGCCCTGCAATCCGGGCTCAAGGTATTGTAAGATTATGCACGCTTTTGCGCACTTTTTCCACCCGACCCGGCAGAAAAACCGCCGTCCCGCAGCCCGGCGAAGCATAGCCAAACTAGTTCAAACTATGGCCTATCCCAGTACCGACAACCGGCTGGACCCCGCCAAATACGCCAAGCTACGTCAGCGCGTCAGCGATCCCGACACCCGTTTCGTCGTCTCCCTGGGTTCCGGGGCCATGCTGGCCCTGGCCTCCAGCCTGTCCATCCTGCGCTTCCTCGAGGAGCTGGAGCTCGCCGTCCACATCGACGAGGTCTGGGGCAGCTCCTCCGGCGCCATGGCCGGAGCGCTGTGGTGCTCGGGCACCCCCGTCGACTCCGTCCTGACCATGCTGCGCGGTCTGCGCCGCCGCGACCTGGTCGACGTGGCCTGGGGCCACATCCTCAAGGGCCTGTTCACCCGCAAGTGGGACCTCGACGTGGCCGACGGCCTGCTCAACGGCCGCAAGCTGCTGGGCCGCGTCGGCCGGCTGCTGCGCGTCGGGCGCGTCGAGGACTGCCCGGTGCCTTTGCGCATCCTGCTGGCCCATGACGACGGCACCGCCCGGCTCAAGGTCGTGCGCTGCGGCGACCTCGTCGACGCCGTGCGCTGCTCGGTGGCCATGCAGGGCGTCTTCCGCCCCGGCCGCTTCGCGGGCGAGCGCTACGTTGACCCCACTATGCTGGAGAAGACCCCCCTGCCCAGCGTGATCGCCGACCACCACGCCCGGCACCCCGGCGAGAAGCTGTTGATCCTGGCCGCCTTCCACGGCTACCACGGCCAGCACAAGCCGATCAAGGGGCTGATGAGCCGCTTGTTCTTCTTCAAGGAGGTCCTGCAGTATCAGGTCTTCCTGGCCCATCTCTCCCAGGCCGCCCGCCACGACGATGTCGAGGTCGTCGTCTACTCCCCCTGCATCCACGACGTGGACACCCTGGCCGTCGAGCAGGCCGACTGGATCTTCGCCGAGGTCCGGCGGCAGATGACCGTGCGCCTCGACGACCGCTTCATCGACGCCGACATCCACGAGGCCGACCCCGACGTCTGGGTGCCCAACTGGTGCCCCGAGAGGCTGCTGGGCGAGCGTCGCTCCGACTGAGCCTTCGCGCTCAATACATGCGCAACCGTCCCAGACACGGGGAACCCGGACGGCGTTGCGACATCGACTGCGCGGGTGGACGGTTGGTCGCCAATCAAGGCCCCGGAAGCCGGCGGTGGTTGCCCCGGAGGCAAATGAAACGGGCTGATAGTTCGCCGGGTGATTGCGCGGCACCTTATCAGCCGCCGACCCTGAACTCTTGCTCCAAGACGGGGCAACACTGTTCAACCCTGATAGTGATAACCGGTTACCGGGGGTGACGTTCTCGGCCTCGCTGTTGCCTGCAGCTTCGTGCCGGGGTGCTTCACTTCAGTAACGCCGGAGCGGTCCGCCGGTTGGCGGTCCTTCGAGGAGAGTCCCCATGTCCAAAATGTCCAGACTGATCGTCACGCTGCTGATTGTCCGGGCGGCCGCGGG
>WJLX01000016.1 GCA_014728225.1 Candidatus Coatesbacteria bacterium
ATAGCGGTTCGTCTCCGCAAAAACCGTGCCGGTTCCGGGGCCGGTGTGGGGTGGGCGGGGCGGGATTCGGCGTGGGGGCGCCGGGGTCGCCGCGGGGTCGAAAGTGGCGCCGCCGGGGTGTAGGACGGGGCGTTTCGCCCCCGCTGCGGCGACGACCGGCAGTCGGGGGCGTTGGTAAAGGCCCGTCGGAGAATAATCGTGCTAAAACCTTGACGCTGGCACACTTTTTGCATACCTTAAGGGGTGAGTCCCCCGAAAGAAGGAGCCATGAGTCGCCGCAGCCCGATCTTGCACCTCGTCCTCATACTGTCAGTCGTCGTTCTTCCCGCGGCGGCCGAAGACGACGCCGGCGGTCGCCCCGGCGACGAGCTGCGCGAGCTGGCGGGCCGCGCCGGCGAGTCCCTGCGTCTCGAGGAGCTGTGGAGCGGGCTGGAGCGGGGCTCCGGCGCCACCGCGACCCTGCCCGTTCCGACGGAGGATTGGGCCGTGGTTTCCGCCGCCGGCGGTAACGTGCTCCTCGTCGGTCCCGACGACACCCTGCTTCACTCCCGCGATGTGTTGACGACGGGGGATACGGCGCGCACCGGCGAGCTTTCCCGGGCGGTCTTCGCCCTGGCCGAGGCCGAGGTGACCCTCTATTCGGAGAGCGCCCTGAGCCTGAGCGGCCGCCTGGAGGGCGACGACGCCAGTTTGACGCTGCTGGAGCTGCTCTACGGCCGCCTGCGCGTGGTCATCGAGCGCGCCCTGGACGACGGCGAGGAGTTCCGCGTCGCCGGTCCGACGGCGGTGGCCCTGGTGCGCGGCACGGATTTCACTGTCGGCGTGCCCCGACCCGGCGTGACCACGATCACCGTCGAGCGCGGCTGCGTCGAGGTTCAACCCCGCCCGGCCGGCGGGGTGGCCGCGGACGGCTTCAAGCTGCTGCCCGGCGAAGGGGCCGTCGTCGGCGAGCACGACATCCAGCGCGGCGTCGTTCCCGCAGCGCCGCGGCCCGCCCGACCCGCGGCCGGGGCCGAGCTGCTGTTCGCCCCCGGGGCGGCCCGCCGGGTGGAGTTCGCTTGGGAGGCGCCCGCCGCGGCGCGCCGCGTCCACCTGCAGTTGTCCGCGGAGCCGACCTTCGAGCGCCTGGTCGAGGAGCGCGTCGTCGCCGTCGACCAGAACGCAAGCCTGGAGCTGGTTCCGGGCGAGTATTACTGGCGGCTGGCCGCCGAGGATCGTCTGGGCCTCGTCGGCGCTTACGGTGAGCCGCGCCGGCTGCGGATCGGCGTCGACGAAACCCCACCGGGCTTGAAGATCGGCGGCTGGTCGATCGGCGCGGGCGGCCGCTCGGTTACCCTCTGGGGAACGACGACGGACGCCGCCCACCTCGTCGTCGGCTCCCAGCCCGTGGCCGTGGACGGCGCGGGCGGTTTCCGCGTCACCCTGCCGACGGAGTTCTATCCCGACGGCGTGCCGCTGATTGTTCGCGACGGCGTCGGCAACTGCGCCGAGCACCGCCTGGTCTACCGCCTGCCCAACCTGCCCGTCGGTTTGGCCGGTCCCGGCGGGGCCAGCGGCCTGACCCTGTTGCACTCCGCCCGGCCCCTCGAGGGCTGGAGCTTCCGCGCGGGGTTGGGCGCCGGACTGCAGCAGGACGCCGTCGAGGCCGACGACGTCTCCCGCCGGTTGGAAACCGACGTCGACCTGGCCCTGGGCCTGGGCGGCTGGGGCGAGCTCGCCCTGCGGCTGCCCTACGTCTCACGGATCCACACCGACGGCTCGACGGTGGCCGGGATGGGCGATCTGACCCTCGGCGCCAAGCTGGCTCCGCCGACGACGGGCGATTTCGCCTACGCCGCCTTCGCCGAGTTCGATCTGCCCACGGCGGCCGAGCCGCAAAGCGACGGGCCGGCGCTGGGTGACCTGGGCCGCTACACCACGGACGGCCCGGGCGTCCTGTCCGGCCTGGCCGTTCAGTACGACCTGCCCGAGCTGGCCTTCTTCGGCAACCTGGGCTACCGCCTGGGCGACGACGGCGGCTTGGTCGGCGGCGCCGGGCTGCTCTGGGCCGCCGCGCCCTGGCTGTCGCCCTCCCTGGAGTGCTCCTACGGGCGAACCCTCTCCGGCGGCGGGCCCCACAACGACGCCAGCCTGCTGCTCTCGCCGGGTTTGCGGTTGCGCGCCGGTCAGCTCGAGCTGGCCCTGACCGCCCACGTTCCATTGACCGCGGACGAGGGCTGGGGCGGCCGGCTGAACCTGATCCTGTTCCAGCTCTAGCGGAGAGCTCCTCACCGGTGAAGCAGCGTTCAATCGTCGCCGTGCTCGTGCTGTCGGCCGTCCTTCCCGCAACGGCCAACGTTTGCATGGTCGGACCCGCCGACACCCCCGGCACACCTGACTACACCCTGGCCCGCTTTCTCAACGCCCTCTACTCCGCCGACGCGGCGACCGTCGCCGTCCTGTACGACGCACCCGATTGGTCGGGCACCCCCTGGGAGAACGGGGCGCGGGACAACCGGGGCTTCGTGGAGCGTTCCCTGAGCGGCGACGGCCCCCGCTACACCTACTCCCCGCCGCGGGAGCCCGCCGGACCCACCCCCCTGGACGACCTGCTGCGCGACGGACGGGCCGTCCGTCTAGCCGAACTGCATCATCAAACCACCGCAGGCTGGGAAACCTCGACCTACTACTTCCTCCTCGAACGCCGGGAGGGTGAATGGAGGGTGATCCTCTTCGATGAAGCTCCTTAGACTATTGACGGTTCTGGCGTCAGCGACGGCGGTCCTCGCCGCTCCGACGGTGGCCGAGCTGGCCGCCGATCCCGCGGCTCCGGACTTCGCCGAACGCCTGGCGGGCTTCGAAGACGACGAACTCTACGCCGGGTTGACCGAGCTGGCCGCCGACGATTCGCGCAGCGAGGGCCAACGCCTGGAACTGCTGCTGCCCTTCGCCCGACACGCCGCCGGGGTGCGGGTTCTGGCCGGTCTGGACAACGATCTGGCCGTGCTGGCCCTCTCCCGGGGCCTGCCGGACAACCTGCCCGAGCTGCTGGCGGCCTACGCGGGATCCAGCGACACCGCCGGGGACCACATCGCCGCCGCCGTGCTGTTCAACGCCGACGCCGCCCGGCCCCTGCTCGAAGGCATCGTCGCCGGCGGCGGGACCTCGGCACCCGTGGCCGCCGCTCTGCTCTACGACGTCTTCACCGTCCTGGAGCTCCCGGCCCTGATCGAAGCCCTCTCCATCGAGGGCCGACCCCGGGTCGTCGCCGCCGTGGCCCTGCGCCAGGCCGAACAGGCCGCCTACCAGCCCCTGCTCGAGGCCGTCCGCGAGGGCAATTCCGGCGCCGCGGCCTACGCCCCGCTGATCTTCGCCGCCGGGGGCCAGTCCGCCGTCTCCTTCCTCGACAGCTACCTGGAAAGCCCGACCCTCGAGGTCCGCCGCCTGGCGATCACCGTACTCAGCCGCCTGACCGGCAAGGACTACAGCTACATGATGGATTACGAGCCCGACGCCCACGACTACGAGCGCGAGGGCCTGCCCGTCCCACCGGAGCTGCGCGAGGACTAGGCCGCCGAACAAACGTTCGGCATGAAATATCAAGACTTGTAAGCACGACCAGCATAACTGAGGGGCGCCGAGGGCGCCCCTTTGCTATGACGTTGATAAAACTGCGCATACCAGCCGAACAGCCGTTCGGCGACCTCCGGCGTCGTCGAGTACGCCCCGGCCGGAGCCGGCACGGTTTTTGCGGAGGCCGACCGTTATCCTCGTCCGTAACGGTCGCCGAGATGCAAAAACCGTGCCGGCTCCGGCCCGCCGGGCTCCCGAACCTCGACGAGGCGGCGCCGCTGGCTAACCGCCCGTCCGCCGGGCGTGCAGGCTGGCCAGGCAACCGCAGTAGTTCTGGCGGTAGAGGCCGAGAGCGCGGGAGCGGCTCTGACCGCGGTTGAACAGGGGACGCCAGTCCCGGTAGACGAAGGGTGCGCCGCAGCGGCGGGAGAGCGCCTCGGCGACCCGGCGGACCAGCTCGTGGCGCTGGTGCCTGGAGTAGAGAAGGGTGGTGCTGAAGGCCGTTCCCAGGGCCGCCGCCCGCCGGGCGACGGGCTCCAGGCGCAGGCGATAGCAGTAGGCGCAGCGTTCGGCCGACAGCTCCGTCGTCGGCGGCCGGTAGGCCGGGGCCTCGAGCCGGACCAGGGGCAGCTCCAGCTCCCGTTCGACCGTGGCGAGAACGGCCAGGCGCCGCTGGTGCTCGGTCGGGGGTTCGATGTTGGGGTTGCACCAGGCGCCGAGGACGGACCAACCCTCGCCGCGCAGGTCGGGGACGGTCTCCAGGGCGCAGACCCCGCAGCAGATGTGCAGCAAGAACTCCATGTCGTTAAGTTTATACCGCGCCGACCGGCCGCGCAAGTCCGGGCATGAGCATTGTAACTTACTGTATTACAGGCCGTTAGAATTCTCCACCAAATTACCGCCAAATTGAACCTGTCCCGGGGCGAGTTCTATGCTATATTGCCGTTGAAGGGGGACGAAGACGGAACGGTTTACGGTTCGCAGCGCCCTCGATCAGCGTCAAGCGATTAAGCATCGCGAACATACAGCCTGGCGTGGGAATAACCCGCGAGACAACCTCAAGAGGAGTATTGAGCAACCATGAAGCACGCCTCCGGAACGTCCCTCGGCCGCGCCCTGATCATCGTGGCCAGCCTGGTCCTCCTCGTCGGCTGCAGCACCCCCGTCGATGTCGACGAGTCCCACCCCTGGCTGCCCCAGGAGTTCGGCTACCTCTGGGAATACCGCCTGTTCACCCCCAACGATAACTACGGCTTCGTCTGGCAGGTCAGCGGCATCGAGGAGATCAACGGCCACAGCTGCTACGTCAACGACCTCTCCAACGACACCTACCACATGGGCGGTCTGGTGGCCGTCGAGCCCGTCGGCGAGGAGCAGCTCGACTTCTGGCGCTTCGAACTGCTGACCTGGGACCTGGTACGCCAGGTGGTCCAGAGTCGGGTGATCGAGCTCGAGGATCCGATCAGCTTCCACATCCAGGCCCCCGGGGAGCCGCCGATCACCGATCGCGGCAGTGGAACCTTCTACATCGACGACAACGCCATGGGTTCCGGCAGCCTGATCGAGGTCACCAGCGAGACCCTGGCCGACGGCGTCGAGCTGGAGACGGACCTGGGGCTGTTCGACGAGCTGCGCCGGGTGCGCTTCGTCATCACTGTCACCGACGAGGACGGCCCGGACACCGAGACGGTCACCGCCTATTTCCGCCGCGACCTGGGGCTGGTCCACGCCGAGGGGCTGGACTATTTCGACGACATCCTGCTGCTGGGCTACCAGACGCCAGAGGACTGACCGGCGCGAGTGATGCGAAGACCTCACCGGGACCCCTGGGGTCCCGGTTTTCTCAAGAGACCCGCGGATGTCGCGCGGCCCCGTCACGGTTCTTGCTTACCGCGGTCCACCCTTACCAGGGTGGGCCGCGGGCAACAACCGCGCCGGGGCCTTGAGCGTCGTGCATCGAATTGCGCGGGACGGCCCTGACGGATTTGTCAGCAGAGCGGATCGGCCGTTCAGCAACGCTTTAACCGAAAGAACGGCCGGACCCGGTGGTCCGGCCGCGGCGCTCGATTACGTGTTTGTTACCTGGCCAGGGCCTTGATTCGTCCGAAGCTGGCCTGCTCGACCGGCGCTCCGGAGAGGGTCAGGACGACGTAGGGCCGGAAGGTCTCGTCGCTTTCCTTGGAGTAGAACTTGGCGAACTTGCTGCCGTCGCGGGCGTGCATGACGAAGCCGTAGTTGTCGGGCAGGGAGCCGTCGAGCCAGGCGGCGAAGAGGTCGGTCAGCTCGATCTGCTCCCAGCTCTGGTCACCGCCGGCGGTGGAGAAGCCCTGGGTCTGCCAGAGCGTCGTCCCGTGTTCGAGGTGGCCGCCGGACCAGGAGTCCTCGCTCCAGTCCTGGGTGATGTCGTAGAAGTCGACCATGCAGGTGCCGCCCGAGGGGCAGGAGAAGAAACGGTACATGTGCACCGTGGCGTCGACGACGGTCTCGCCGGTGTAGGGGTCGAGCTCGAAGCGCAGGTTGGCACGCTCGTAGTGGCCGGAGCCGGCGTAGTTGGCGACCCAGAGCTCGCTCGAGGCGCCGAAGTTGCCGCCGCCGGGGTCGGTGTAGGTGTCGTCGGTGGGGTGGAGGGTTACCTGATAGCCCGCCGCGGCGGGGATGAACAGGGCGAGGGAGAGGATGAGGGACGGTTTCTTGAGCAAGGTGGTCCTCCTTGGAGTTGTTCAGGGGTTAGCGCGGTTTCGGGAGTTCAAGCCTCGTGGGGGATCGCCGGAGTTTGGCGCCGGGTTTAGGACACCGCCGTGGAAGAAGGGGACGAACGAGCTCTGGATCCTGAGCCTCCGCCGCTGTCGTCCCGGGCGTCAGGGTTTTCATGGTTGATCTCCGTGTCGGATAGCTGTTAGAAGCCCACCTGGAGCCTGACGTAGACGGCGTCGGCGCCGTGGGCCTCGTTGTCGCGCTCCGAGGTGATGTCGGCGGCGTAATCGAGTTTGAAGGCGGCCTCGCCCTCGCCGATTCCCAGGGTCAGCCCGGCGGTCAGCCAGGCGTAGTCACGATCCAGGCCGTCGTCGGCGTTGGCGCCCAGGTCGTGGCCCTCGTACATCAGGTGGGGCTGGAGGTAGGGGAAGAGCTCCGAGCCCAGCGCAATGTCGTAGGCCGCCTGGAGGTAGTAGGCGTCGCGCTCGAGGTCGACGGGCTCGAGGTCGCCGTAGCTCGCGTTGAAACCGCTGCCGAGGAAGTACTCGCCGACGAGGTAGAAGCCTTGGTAGTCCCAGCGCAGACCGGCCGAGGCCCGCCAGACGTCGTCGTAGTCGCCGTCGAAGTCGTAGTCGACGGTCTGGATCTCGTAGTGGCCGCCGAGGCTGACGCCCCAGGGCAGGTGGAACTGCAGCCCGGCCAGGGCGATACCTTCGATATCCATGGTGTTGGCGGCGCCGTTGTAGAAACCGGCCTGTAAATCGAGGCCGTAGTCGCCGAAGGAGGGGCTGAGCTCCAGCCGGGCGCCGGTCATGTGGCACTGACCGAAGATGGAGAAGAAGCGGGGCTTCTCGCACGTCGGGTTGTCGAAGCACTCCTGTAGGCCGACGTAGCCGCGCATAGTGTGACCGCGGGCGATGCCGACGCCCAGCCACTCCAGGGGGGTGAAGATGATCTCGGCCTCCTTGCACTTGACGCTGATGTCGTCGCCGCCGGAGCCGGCGCAGGTGGAGACGCCCAGCTCGACGGCGTAGTGCAGGTAATCGCCCAGCTCACCGACGGCGCCGACGGTGGCGTGGCGCACGGCGATCTTGTTGGCGGGGACGCTGTAACCCAGGTCGGGGTCGTCCTCGCCGATGTAGTGGTAGTACTGGAGCATAACGTTGCCGCTGAGCTCGGGCGGCTCGAGGTCGGCGAGGACGGGTACGGCGGTCAGCAAAAGCAGCGTGGGGGCGATGATTCGCAGCGGTGTTCGGAGCACGGGGTTCCTTTCGTTGGGGTTGATAGTGAGACTCACTTGCGCTATTATCGCGACGCAATCCTAACAGCGACTCGCAGCCCAGGCAAGACCTCGCCGGCTATTGAGACCCTATTGAGAATATTTATGACTATAGCAATTATGCGGACAGCTATCGCTGGTGGGTCCGCCACCGCTTTCTCGTCCTCCCCGCAGGGCGGGATTATCGGTTGCATTCAACTCATGCCCCTTTGTGGGACAGACGGCAAAGGCTCGACCGGCGCCCCCGAAAGGTCGTCCAGCGCTGAGGTGGTTTGCGCCTCAGAGGGCAAACGGCCCCGTCATTCATTCGCGGCGGTCTCCAGGGGCCGCCCTGGGTGGACTATCTTGAGCCGCGGCCGGGTCAATCAGAGCGCTACGTATTGATAGGGGCGACTGCGGACAGTCGCCCCTACGTCTACGTCGCTGTAGCAATCCGTCCGAAGCCTGCGGCACAGATTAACTAGAACCGGACGAAGGATCCCCTCCGGACGTCGTGACTGCAAAAGCATCAGCCGTGCGCTCGAGGCCTGGACGACCCCCGGAGACCCGCGGCCCTTTCTGGTATAATCGCCGCCGACAAGGCCTTCAACCACGGCATCCACGGAGTGCGCCACGTTCTGGGACCTGCTCAGGAACGTTTTCCGTCAACTGCGCGTCCACCTGATGCGCAGCATCCTGACCATGGTGGGGATCATCATCGCCGTGATGACCGTGGTGACGATCCTCAGCCTGGTGGGCGGTCTGGACGCCTTCGTCCGCGAGCAGATCGGCAACCTCGGCGCGGCCAGCATCGTCATCAGCCGCCGGGGGATCACCAACTCCCAGGAGGAGTGGCTGGAGGCCTCGAAGCGGCCGCGGATAACCCTGGACCACTACGAGGACCTGATCCGGCGTCTGGAGGGCAAGTACCTCTACGCCTCGCCGCGCATCTTCGCCCCGCTGAACCTCAAGTACGGCAACGAGAGTCTGCAGTTCGTCACCTCGATCGGCTGCAACGAGGACATGATCAACATCAACGAGCGCTCCCTGGACGCCGGACGCTACTTCAGCCGGGGTGAGGTGCGCCACAAGCGCAACGTGGTGGTCATCGGCGCCGAGATCGCCCGCCAGCTCTTCGGCTCGACGGACCCCATCGGGCGCAAACTCAGCGTCGGCGGGCGGCCCTTCACCGTCATCGGCGTCTACACCGCCCAGGGCACGGTGATGGGCCAGCCGACGGACGACTTCATCGAGCTGCCCTACACCGCCTTCGTCAAGAGCTTCGGCATCCGCCGTTCGGTCTCGATCTCCCTGCGGGCGCCGAACCAGGAGGCCCTGGAGGAGATGACGGCGGCGGCCGAGCGGGAGATGCGCGCCGTGCGCCGCCTCGAGCCCGACGAGGCCGACGATTTCGGCATCATCTCCGAGGAGCTGCTCGTCGACACCTTCGAGCAGATGACCGGGCTGATCTTCGCCGTGATGATCGTCGTCGGCGGTATCAGCCTGATCGTCGGCGGCATCGGCATCATGAACGTCATGCTGGTCTCGGTCTCCGAGCGGACACGGGAGATCGGCATCCGCAAAGCCGTCGGCGCGACCAACCGCGACATCCTCAACCAGTTCCTCGCCGAGGCGATCATCATCACCGCCGTCGGCGGGCTGCTGGGCATCGCCCTGGGGGCCGCCCTGGGCCATATCGTCGGCTCCCTGGTCGATCTGCCGGTCAGCGTCTCCGTCGGCTCGGTGATCCTCAGCCTGGGCTTCTCGGCCCTGGTGGGGGTCAGCTTCGGCATCTTCCCGGCGCTCAAGGCGGCGCGGCTGGACCCCATTGTGGCCCTGCAGAAGGCCTAGCCGACCCGTCGGTCCGCACCCGCCGCTCCGCCGCGTTGACGGCGCGACCGACCGGGGGCTCGGACACCGCTGGACTTTATGATTGCACCGCTATGCGCGGGGGCCGACCGGTGGGTCGACCCCCGCGCGTGATGCTGTACTGGTTTCAGGTGCTAATCGCCCTGCTCCGCGGCGCTGGAGCGCAGCTTCTCGGCGGCCTTGCGCAGCTTGCCACGCAGCTCTTCCTGCTCCTCGGGACTGAGCTCGCCGAAGGTCAGGGGCTCGCCGTCGCGGTGGATGATGGTGTCGTCGTCGAGCTCGACGCTTGCGACCTCGTCGGCGGCGCGGTTGAGGACGACGGCGACGGAGGCGTGGATGTCGTCGGGCAGATCGTCCAGAGCCCTGGTGACGGCGGCGTTGATACGGGCGCCCAGCCCGCTGAGCTTGGCGGCCATGACGCTGACCTCCTCGGTCATTTCCAGGGAGCTCTCGACGATGCGGTCGATGCTGCGTTGCAGTTCGGCCTGCTGGTCGGCGACGACCGGCGTAATCAGACAGAGGGCCGGCAGCAGCAGCAGGAGCGGCGGTAGTCGGCGGTTCAAGGTTGTCCTCCTCGCTTGCGGTTCACCAGTGACGGATTGTCAGTGGCGGGTTGACTGATACCCGTGGGCGCAATCGCCCTGTACCCGATATGATACATCTGACAGATAGATGGTTTCAGTCAGCCCCCTTTTTCCTCCGCCGGCGACCGGCCCCGTCACGGTTTTTGCATTCCCGGCGGACCACGGGTCCGCCGGGGCAAAAACGCGCGCCGGGGCCGGTTTGTAATCCCGCGCCGTCGACGGCGCTCGGTCCGGCGGGGGCGGCGATCAAACGCTGAGCACAGCGCCGACGCCGGAGGGCCGGCGCGGTTTTTGCGACGACGGACCCCCCCGGGGGGGGGCCGTCGTCCATGCAATAAACCGTGACGGCCCGGCGGGGGTTGTGGACGTTCTGTCGTTGGGGCCGGCGGAGTGGAGAACGCCGCTCACTGTCGAGGATGTAATAAAGGGCCGACCTTGCGGTCGGCTCCCATTGTCCGGCTGCGGTGTTGTTACTCCCGTCGGCGGCGGAAATGGGCGATGGTCTTCTCCAGGCCGGCGGCCAGCTCGACGCGGGGCGCCCAGCCCAGCTCGCGTCGGGCGACGGCGATGTCGGGGCGCCGTCGGCGGGGGTCGTCGACGGGCAGGGAGCGGTAGCTCAACTTGGAGGAGGAGCCGGTCAATTCGAGAATGCTGCGGGCCAGCTCGAGGATGCTGCGCTCGTCGGGGTTGCCGAGGTTGACGGGGCCGGGGTAGTTCGCTTCCATCGCCGCCAGCAGACCGTCGACGAGGTCGTCGACATAGCAGAAGCTGCGGGTCTGGGAACCATCGCCGAAGACGGTCAGTTGCTCGCCGGCCAGGGCCTGGCAGATGAAGGCGGGAACGACGCGGCCGTCGCCGGCGCGCATCCGCGGGCCGTAGGTGTTGAAGATGCGCACCACCCGGGCGTCGAGCTCCCGGGAGCGCCGGTAGGCGGCCACCACGGCTTCGCCGAAGCGCTTACCCTCATCGTAGCAGGAGCGGGGGCCGTCGACGCTGACGTTGCCCCGGTAATCCTCGGCCTGGGGGTGTTCGAGGGGGTCGCCGTAGACCTCGGAGGTCGAGGCGTCGAGGAGGCGGGCGTTCTTGGCGACGGCCAGCTCGGCGGTGTTGAGGGTCCCCAGGGCGCAGGTGCGGCAGATTTCGACGGGCAGGCGTCGGAAGTCGATGGGGCTCGGCGGGCAGGCCAGGTGGAAGATGCGGTCCAGCGGACCGGCCAGGGCGGGGTCGTCGAGCCAGGCCGACTCGGCGATGTCGTACTCGATGAAGGTCAGCCCGGCGTGCTCGGCGGGAAGATTCTCCCGGCGGCCGGTGATCAGGTTGTCGACGACGATCACCCGGCGCCCGGTGTCGAGCAGCCGCTCGACCAGGTGGCCGCCGATGAAGCCGGCGCCGCCGGTGACCACTATGGCAGGATTGTCGCTCATGGATTGATCCTTCCCGCAGGACGTGGGCGCCCCGCGATCGGGGGGCTAATCAGTTCCCCCCGGGGTTCGATTACCCTTGTCGGTCTCGAGGAGTTCGACCAGCAGCTCGGCCGCCCCGGCGACCAGCCGCGGGCAGACCTCCAGGAAGGCGCCGCTCTCGTAGGCCCGGGCCAGGCCCTCCGTCGTTGAGATATCCTCCCCGAGGAGCTCGCGGCAGCGCAGGTCGCCGTGGGCGGCGCTAAAGCGTTCGAGAAAGGCGGCGGCGGATTCGCCGGCCCCGCCGCGACCCGCCTCGGCCAGCCCCAGGGTCAGCAACGCGCCGACGACGGCGCCGCAGGTCTCGCCCCGCTGGGCGATCCCGCCGCCGAAGGCCGCGGTGAGCCGCCGGCAGTTCGGTTCGTCCAAACCCAGGCCGGGTCCGAAGGCGCAGAGAACGGCCTGGGCGCAGTTGCAACCCCGGCCGAAGTTGTCGCGGGCGGCGGCGATGCGGGGATCACCCATGGGTTAGTCGGAGCGCGCGCCCAGCGCCGAGCGGCCCATCGAACGGTAGGCGAAGCCCAGCCCGGCGACGCGGCGGGGATCGTAGATGTTGCGGCCGTCGACGAGGACCGGCGCGCTGAGCAGTTGCTTGACCCGCTCCAGGTCGGCGTCCTTGAACTGGTTCCACTCGGTGACCACGGCCAGAGCGTCGGCGTCGCGGCAGGCCTCGTACATCCCGGCGGCGAAATCGATGTCCAGCCCTAGTTCATCCAGGGCGGCCCGGGCGGTCTCGCCGGCCACGGGATCGTAGCCCCGCACCACGGCTCCTTCCTCAAGCAGGCGCCCGATGATGGTCAGGGACGGCGCCTCGCGCATGTCGTCGGTATTGGGCTTGAAGGACAGCCCCCAAAGGGCGATGGTCTTTCCCTTAAGCCCGCCGAGCAACTCGCGCAGGCGGTCCACCAGCCGCAGGGGTTGCTGGGCGTTGACCTCTTCGACGGCGCGCAGGATGTGGAAGTCATAGCCGTGGCGGGCGGCGGTGTCGATGAGGGCTTTGGTGTCCTTGGGGAAACAACTGCCGCCGTAGCCCACGCCGGCGTTGAGGAAGGCGCGCCGGATGCGCGAATCCAGGCCGACGGCGTCGGCGACGGCCTCGACGTCGGCGCCGACCAGATCGCAGATGTTGGCGATCTCGTTGATGAAGCTGATCTTGGTCGCCAGCAGAGCGTTGGAGGTATACTTGATCATCTCGGCGGAGAGCCGGTCGGTGATGACGATGTTCTTGGTCAGCACCCGGTAGAGGTCGGCGACCTTCTCCCCGGCGGCGGCGTTGTTGGTGCCGATGACCACCCGGTCCGGCTCCATCGAGTCGCCGATCGCCGAGCCCTCGCGCAGGAACTCCGGGTTCGAGACGACGTGGAAGGGCTGGGCGCCGCCGGATTCGCTCTCGATGATCTGCGTCACCAGGTCACCCGTGCCCACCGGGACGGTGGACTTGTTGATGACGATCTTGCCCGGGGCGTCGAGGTTGGCGCCGATGACCGCGGCCACACTGCGCACCGCGGACAGGTCGGCCTCCCCGGAGGGCAGGGGCGGAGTGCCCACGGCGATGAAGATGATCTCGGCGGACCGCACCGCCGCGGGAAGGTCCGTGGTGAAGGCCAGCCGCTCGGCCGCCGTGTTGCGGCGGACCAGCTCCTCGAGACCCGGCTCGTAGATCGGGATCCGCCCTGCCTGCAGACCGGCGATCTTCTCCTCGTCGATGTCGACGCAGACGACTTCGTTACCCAGATCGGCGAAGCAGGTGCCGGTGACCAGACCGACGTACCCGGTGCCGACGACGGCGAGTTTCATCTGAGTTCCTCCGCGGTGGATGACCCGTTCGGGGATCCGGACCCCCGACAGACAGGTCGGGTTCGCGACCTTAGCGACGGCTGCCCGGACTCGTCGGGTTGTCGCCCGCCCTGCAGAGCGGACACTCCTCGGCCCGCCAGTTCTCGATGTCCAGGCGCGTCAGGCTGACGAAGGGCCGGCCGAAGTCGTCGCCGCGGGTCTCCCGCCGGTCGACGATGCAGCCCAGACCGACGATCTCGGCCCCCAGGCCCTCCAGCAGCTCTACGACCTCCAGGCTGCTCTTGCCCGTAGTTACCACGTCCTCGACGACGACGACGCGCTCACCGGGCTGGATGGCGAAACCCCGGCGCAGGGCCATCCGCCCCTCGCGACGCTCGGCGAAAACGGCGCGGACGTCCAGGGCCCGGGCGGTTTCATGACCGATGATCAAACCGCCGATCGCCGGTGAAACCACGCACTGAACCGCCGGATGGTGGAGCTTGGCGAATAACCGCTCGGCCAAGGCCCGGCCGGCGCGCTCGGCGTATTCCGGATACTGCAGGAACAGGGCGCACTGCACGTAACGGTTGGAATGCAGGCCGGAGCTGAGCAGGAAGTGACCCTCCTGGACGGCGCCGGCCGCCTTGAGGTCGTGCAGCGGATCATAGGGCATCGCGGGCTCCCCCGAGTATCGCCGAAACGGCGTTTTTGCGCATTATAGCAGAGCCCCGGCGGGCTTACAACGCCGGGACGCTTCCCGCCGCCCCGCCGAAGACCGTTGAAAGACGCGCGCCGACTCCGCGAGCGCGCCCAAACCCCTCGACAAGCCGGAACCGGCACGGTTCCGGCTTGTCGAGGTCGCGGTTCGCGGCGGTTTGGTTTCACCGGTCTTCGGCGGGGAATTATTCCGGCCGGTCTGCGTAGAGACAATATCGGGCGGCGGGCTTGCCCTGGAGCCGGTGCGGGGTCTATAATCGCCGCCGACGACAAATCAACCGCATCCGGCGGAGCTGAGATGCTCCCGACGGAGCGGCCGAGGAAAGGAAGCTGAAGCTGATGAAGCTGGTGCGACGGGTCCCGCCCATCCTGTTGGCGGCGGTGACGAGCCTGGCCGCCGCGCCGCTGCTCGAGCGCGTCGAGCCGCTCGACGGCGGACTGGCCGCCGATTCCCTGGACAACACCGTGGTGGCGATCGACGACGCCGCCGACGAGGTCTGGATCGGGACGCTGAAGAACTTCGGCTACTCGGCCGACGACGGCGATACCTGGGAGGCCTTCGGCATCGACGACGGCCTGCCGGCGCCGGCGGCCAATATCGGCACCCTGCGGCTGGCGGACAACGGCGATGTCTACGCCGGTTGTTTCTACGTCCAGGACAGCCCCTTCGACCCGCTGACCGGCGCCGGGCTGGCCCGCAGCCGGGACGACGGCGCGAGTTGGGAGGTCTTCGGCTACGGCGAGGGCTTGACCAACGCCGCCGTCTGGGACACCGAATCCGATAGCGAGACGATCTACGCCGCCTGCTGGTCCGGCGGGGTCAACATCAGCCACGACGACGGCGCCTCCTGGGAGGCCGTCGTTCCCAGCCAGCAGACCTACGGTGACAACATCTTCGCTCTGGCGCTGAGCGAGGAGTTGCTCTTCGCCGGTACCGGCGCCGGCCTGGCGATCTCCGCCGACGAGGGTGCGAGCTGGGAGGTCAGCCAACCGCCCTACGTCACCATCCAGGGCAACACCTACACCACCAGCGCCGTGGTGGGCTTCGTCGAGATCCAGGAGCGCACGGACGGCGACTGGGTCTGGGTGGGCACCGTCGCCGACTCCGCCGGCGGCTGGTTCGGGCTCTGGCTGGTGCGCGACCTGGGCTCCGGCTGGCAGTGGACCGCCATACCCGCCGAGACCAACCCGGGCATCTACTCCAACTACATCTACTGGCTCGAGCCGGGCGCCGACAACCATCTCTGGATGGCCACGGGCACCGGCCTCTCCCACCGCAGCCCCTCGGGGGCCTGGGAGACGATCACCGGCCGCGGCCTCTATACCAATCAGCTCTACTCGGTCTCCACGGTGGACAACCAGACCATCTGGGTCGGCACGGACCTCGGCCTGCAGGTCTCCTTCGACGGGGCCCAGAGCTTCGAGATCATCGACTTCCAGCCCCGTTCCGGCTTCATCGACGAGCCGATCGCCTACGCCTTTCCCAATCCGTTCAGCCCGTTGACCGACGGCGGCTGCACCATCCGCTTCAGCGTCTCCGGCGATCCGCTGCAGCACGACGCCGTCGTCGATCTGGACATCTACGATCTCGAGGGCCGCCACGTCGTCAACCTCCTCGACGGCGAGGTGCGCCAGGGCGGCTTCGAGTACCAGCTCGACGTCTGGGACGGCACCGACGCCGCGGGACGTCAGGTCGCCAACGGTTTGTACTACTACGTCATCCAGGCCGACGGCGAGCGCGCCTTCGTTGGCAAGATCGCGGTGGTGGAATGATGAACAAGCGCAGCCTGCTCGTATTCTGTCTGTTGCTCGTCGTCACGGCGGCCCCGGCCGCCTACGACGGCGGCGGTTACGCCGGTTCGGTGTTGCGCATGGGCTGGGGGGTGCGGGCCGCCGGGATGGGTCGCGCCGTCGTCGCCGGGGTCGAGGGCGCCGAGGCCGTCTATCACAACCCCGCCGGGCTGGCCTTCACCGATCACCCCACCGGCTCCCTGTTCCACCGCACCCTGAGCCTGGACCGCAGCCAGTCCTCGGCCGGGCTCAGCTATCCGTTGAGCTTCATCCCCGAGGCCCGGGCCGCCGTCGGTGCCAGCTGGTTCTTCCTCCACGTCGGCGGCATCGACGGCCGCGACGCCGGCGGCAACGAGACCGGCACCTACTCCTACCAGGAGCACGTGGCCAACTTCGCCTTCGGCGCCCGACCCATCGACTGGCTGGGCATCGGCGTCGGCGCCCGGCTGATGTTCACCGACCTGGCCGAAGAGACGGCCCAGGGCGGCGCCGTCGACATCGCCCTGCGCGGCGAACCTCTCGACTGGCTCACCCTCGGCGTCGTCGTCCACAACGTCATCGGCAGCTACAAGTGGAAGACCGCCGCCGCCACCGAGGAGCAAATGCCCCTGGAGTACGTCGCCGGGGTCGGTTTCACCCCCCTGGAGGGCCTGCGCGCCGCCTTCGACTACGCCGGCAGTTCCGAACTGCCCGCCGAGTACCGCCTGGGCGCCGAGTACTGGATCACCCCCACCCTGGCCGCCCGCCTGGGTTACGAGTTCGGTGACGACATCGGCGCGGGCGAGCTCAGCGCCGGGGGCAGCCTGCGCACGACCCTGTTCGGCGAAACCGCCCTGACCCTGCATTACGCCTACCGTACCGATCCGCTGTCCACGGGCCCCAGCCACGCCGTGGCCCTGGAGCTGGATTTCTAGCAGCCGCGATCACCCAGCTAATCTGACGAACACGGGCGGGATTGCATCCCGCCCCCACCTTATCATGCCGGCCCGCGGGTCGGCATTGTCGGTGCTAAGGGTTGGATGGGCTTCCCTCTCCCCGGTGGGGGGAACCTCGTCCGCGGGCTGGGGAGGGGACTCTGGCGAAAACACCGAAGCGCAGTCCTTTGCTATCCGCGGCGGGCCGCGAAGGGTTCATCGCCCCGGTCCGCCCGCCGACAACCAGTGGTCGACGCTCGCCCTTTGACACTGCCCCCCCGGGGGGACTAAACTTGAGCCGTCATGGTCATCGGTCTCACCCCGGAAAGGCGGCCAGTGGAACTGCGACAGACCGACATCCTGATCATCGGCTCCGGGATCGCCGGGCTGAGCCTGGCGCTGAAAACGGCCGATGTCGGGCGGGTGACCATCCTGACCAAGAAAGGCCCCAGCCGGGGCAGCACCAGCCTGGCCCAGGGCGGCATCGCCGCCGTCATCGACCCGGTGGATTCCTTCACCGCCCACCTCGAGGACACCCTGGAGGCCGGGGCGGGGCTCTGCGACCGCCGGGCCGTCGAACAGATCGTCCGTCAGGGACCGGAGCGGGTGCGCGAGCTGATCGAGCTCGGCGCCCGTTTCAGTCGCGAGGACGACGGCACCCTGGAGCTGGGCCGCGAGGGCGGCCACAGCAACCGCCGCATCGTCCACGCCGGCGATTACACCGGCCAGGAGATCCAGCGCGCCCTCGTCGAGGCGGCCAAGGATCGGCCCCTCGAGCTGCGCGACGACAGCCTGGCCACGGAGTTGATCATCGGCCCCGGACCAGGCGGCCGCAATCATTGCTACGGCGTCTGGAGCATCGAGGACGGCGGGATCGTCGGCTATCTGGCCCGGGTGACGGTGCTGGCCACCGGCGGCGCCGGCAAGGTCTACCTCTACACCTCCAACCCCGACGTCGCCACCGGCGACGGCATCGCCATGGCCTACCGGGCGGGCTGCCGGGTGACGAACATGGAGTTCGTCCAGTTCCATCCCACCTGCCTCTATCACCCCACCGAGCGCAGCTTCCTGATCACCGAAGCCCTGCGCGGCGAGGGCGCCGTGTTGCTCAACACCACCGGCGAGCGCTTCATGCCGCGCTACGACGAACGGGCGGAGCTGGCGCCCCGGGACATCGTCGCCCGGGCCATCGACGCCGAGATGAAGGCCTCGGGCTCGAAGTGCGTCTATCTCGACGCCACGGGCCTGGGCCGGACCGAGCTGGCGGAGCGTTTTCCCAACGTCTACGGCCGTACCCGGGAGCTGGGCTACGATATCGCGGACAACCCCTTTCCCGTGGTCCCGGCGGCCCACTATTGCTGCGGCGGGGTTCAGACCGACTACGACGGTCGTACCGACCTGCCCCGGCTCTACGCCCTGGGTGAGTGCACCTTCACCGGCGTCCACGGCGCCAACCGCCTGGCCTCGAACTCCCTGCTCGAGGCCGTGGCCTACGCTCATCAGGCGGCCGCCGACATCCGCCGCCGCCTCGGTGAACTCGAGGTACCGCCGGACGACTTCCAGCCCCCGGAACCCCCGGCGGTGCGGGAGCCCGAGGAACTGGTGACCCTCGATCACGACTGGGACGAGGCCCGGCGGTTGATGTGGGACTACGTGGGCATCGTCCGCTCCGATGAGCGCCTGCACCAGGCCGCCGATCGGTTGCGGATCATCACCCAGCACGCCGACTCGCTCAGCCGGCGGGGTTACTACTGCCGCGATCTGATCGAGCTGCGCAACATCCTCCTCGTCGGCCAGTTGATCGTCCAGGGAGCGCTGCTGCGCAGGGAGAGCCGGGGGCTGCATTACAATCGCGACCATCCCGCCGTCGACGACGGCCGGGAGCCCAAGAACACCGTGCTGGCCCAATACGGCTGGCGGGAGTAACTCCAGCGGAGGAGCCGACCTTGACTGCCATGCCGGTCGAGTTGATCGCCGATCTGCGCCGCCGCGTCCGCGAGGCCGACGAGATCATCGTACTCTCCGGCGCGGGTGTCAGCGCCGAGAGCGGTGTGCCGACCTACCGCGGCGCCGGGGGGCTGTGGAAGAACTTCCGCGCCCAGGACCTGGCCACCGTCGAGGCCTTCGACCGCGACCCGGCCCTGGTCTGGGGTTGGTACCGCTCCCGCCGGCGGGCCCTGCTGGACTGCGAGCCCAACGCCGGCCACCGCGCCCTGGCCGAGGCCGTCGAGCGGGGGCTCGAGCTGCGCGTGGTCACCCAGAACATCGACGGCCTGCACACCTTCGCCGGGCTCGACGGGGTCCTCGAACTCCACGGCAACATCTGGCGCGAGAAGTGCGTCCGTTGTCCCCAGACCGTCGATCGCTCCGCAGATTACCAGGCCCGGCGGGCGCTCCCCGTCGACGACCCGCCGCCCGAATGCCCCGAGTGCGGCGACATCCTGCGCCCCGACGTGGTCTGGTTCGGCGAGCAGCTCGACACCCGCGTTATCGAGCAGGCCTTCCGCCTGGCCGAGTCCTGCGAGCTGATGCTCGTCGTCGGGACCTCCTGCGAGGTCCACCCGGCGGCGCTGCTGCCCCTGGTGGCCCGCAAGGCCGGCGCCTACGTCGTCGAGGTCAACATCGAGCCCACCGTGGTCACCGACCGCTGCAGCGTCTCGCTGTTCGAGCCCGCCGCCCGGGCATTGCCCAAGCTCTTCGCCGAGTAGCGGCGTAAAGAACGGGGCGATTGGTCGTTGGTTATGGAGCACGGGCTCTTCAGCCTGTACATGCCGGCCAGCGGCCGGCATACGGTAAGGGCGGGTTTTCAATCCCGCCCGCCGGCCCTCGTTTACCGGCGCTTCCAACCTGCTGGGCGACGGGACTTAGTTCCGTAGGGTGGCAGCGCTGCCCCCCGCCGCGAATTGTATTTGCCCCCAACCCCGTATGCCCCTCACCCCGACCCGAGAACGAGGTTCCTCCACAGAGGAGGGAGGGAGATACACCGACCGCCAATTACTAACCAACCCGTAGGTCGGGGGCTCCGTACCCCGACCTATTATGATAAAAAGGGCAGGGTACTCAAGCCCCTGCCCTACGGTTCGTTTATTATCGAATGTTTTGTTAACGTCCGACGACCAACCGCTTGCTCAATAATCCGCCCGACGTCTCCAGGCGCAGCAGGTACACGCCGCTCGACTCCCCGGCGCAGTCCCAGTTCACCGCGTGTCGCCCGGCGGGGAGTTGGCCCTCGCTCAGGGTGGCCACCCGGCGCCCGGCCAGGTCGTAGACGGCCAGGCTGACGCTCTGGGCCTCCGGCAGCTCGAAGGCGACGCTGACAGTACCCGACGCCGGATTGGGCCAGGGCTCGTCCAGGCTCAACCGCTGCGCCTCCTCCGGCACGACGACGGCCTCCGTCGGCCCGAAGCGCCGGACATGGCCGTCGTCCCCGGTCACCTCCAGCCAGTAGACATAGCTCTCGCCGGGGGTGACGTCGCGATCCAGCCAGCGTGTAGTCCCACCATTAAGCGAGCCGGAAACGGCGACGGGGTCATCCGCGCCGCGCAGGACACGGACCGAGGCGGGCGCGTCGCCGGTATAGGACCAGGAGAGAAGGAGGTCGGATTGAGATGAAGACACATCGATTTCGACAGAGCTCAACTCGCTTTCATCCCTAACCAAAAATGACCAGGTTTCCGAAGACCATGTAACAGAGTACCCATCGATGGCTGCAACCTTCCAATAGTTAGGTTGCATTCATATCCAACTCGTCAGAAGTGAATTGGTATTCAGACTCGGCTAAATCCGTAACTGCTTCATAGTTGACAAAATCCTCATCTTGCGAATACCACAATTCATAAGTTACATCATCGCCAGCATCGGGATCGATCGCGTCTTCCCAGTCGGCCAGAGGGTAATCGTCATATATGTTTCCGTCCAATGGGTAGAGCAGGGAGAACACTCCGGGGCAGTTATTATCTAAATACGAATACAATATTACATTGTATTGATATATAATATGTACTTTACCTGTAGAATCACATCTTAGACCAATGCATTCACTATCATCACCTATTAAGTGTGTTATCCATGAAGATGCTAATTTACATGATACATACATATCGCCATCAACACAAGATGATACATAGATCACTCCATTGTATTCATCAATAGCTATACTATAAGGGTCTAAACCTATAGTATATATAATTTCGTCTTGTAAGGGATAGTCCTGTTGATACCACAAACAAAGCTGAGTTCCATAGGCTATATGTTTGTTATAATTATCGTCTACTGTTAATGCAGCAGAGAATGATGTTGGTAACGCGAAGAATCCAGTATTACTCCAGCCAGTAACATCTCTATAAGCATAACAAAACACACGGTAATCATAAGGCTCATAATATGTATAAATAATATGTGGCCGATTTAGGCTATCCAATACAAATCCATTTGTGAATATACCCCCATCATGTACAGTTTCAGTATGCCAATGCATGCCATCATAATGTATATAAATGATAATTCCATCGCTATTACATATAATATGTGGCATATTGTTACTGCCCACCTTAACTGACGCATATGTGCAATCTGTTAACACTAACTCATTATTCCACTCTTGACCATCATAATATATATAGTATGCGTTACCATTATATATATAACAAACATGAGGACAATCATTGCTGTTTAAATCAAATGACACTCTACTGTAACTATCAGCCTCTGCAATATGTTGACATGTCCATTTTCCATTGTCCCTGTGAGCATAAAAGATTTCAGTGTTTACAACATACACAGTATGAGGATTGTCATTGCTGTCTAATGCAATATCATGTGGATAACCAGCTGCAATCACTTCCGTATGCCACTCCGCAGCCACAGCGCAAGTAACAAGCATGAACAGTCCTATCAGCATCTTCCTCATCGTGTTCCCCCTTCTACGTTTTGAAATGAATGATATCCAGGCGGTTTATAAGCAAGAAACGTGCCAGATTGAAACGAACAGGATAAATCACCGTCATCCGGGCATCAACAAGCGTCTGTCTGGCAGCACAAGATACCGGATCAATAATTATCGCTAGATAACGTGAAGAAAAACCCCCCCCTCGGGGTATATTAACACCGGTGCGGAGGGTTTATATGCGTATTGTAATATATATTGAGCCCTCACCCCCGGAAGGCGTCCTCGATCAACTCCAGGGAGGGCTCGCCGAGATCGGGTTCCATGGTGACGGCGGCGACGTCGAAGCGCACGAAGCAGCCGCGCAGCTCGGGATGGGAGACGAGGAGGGCGTCGGCCAGGCGGACCAGCCGGCGGCGTTTGCGAACGTCGACGGCCTCGCGGGGACCGCCGGTCGGGCCGCGGCGGCGGCGGGCCTTGACCTCGACGACGGCCAGCAGCTCCCCCCGCCGGACGACGAGGTCGATCTCACCGCGCAGGCCCAGACCGTGGGGCCGCCAGTTGCGGTGCAGGATCTCCCAGCCGCGGCGGGCGTACTCGGCGCCGACCAGTTTCTCGGCCCGGCGGCCCAGGTCTTTGGCGCGCCGCTCGGTCATCGTCCACCGAGGGCCTGGTTGAGGGCGGCGGCCCGGGTGGCCTCGAGGGTCGCGGCGACGCTGACCTTCCAGCCGTCATTGGTATCTCGCCACTCCAGGACCAGCCGGGGGTGACCGGAAACACGCACGGGGGTTTGGGCCGTGGTCTCGCCGTAGCGGGGGCCGCCCTCGGGTTGGAGAGCGCCGCCGGGGGGCAGGTAGGCGGCCAGCTCGGCGGCGTCGCCCTCTAGCAGTTCGCCCAGGGCGAGGTCGTCCCCGGCGGCCAGAGCGGCATCGAGCTCGGCCAGGGCGCCCTCGACGGGATGCTCGTCGCCGCAGGCCAGCAACAGCAACAAAGCCAGCAGGGGCAGGGCGCGGCGCATCATTCGGTGTCCCGCAGATCGTCGGTCAAGTCCACGTAGGGGCGGCGGGGTTCGTCGTCGGTCTCGGCACCGGTCTCGGCGCCGCCGAGTTCGTCGCGCAGCTCGGCGAACAGGCTGCGGTTGAGCTCCCGGGCGGGGTTGAAGCCCCGGCGGCGCACCAGGTAATCCAGCGCGGCCATCTCGACGATCGAGGCGATGTTCTTGCCCGGGCTGGCCGGGATGATCACCTGGGGGATCTGAACGCCGAGGATGTCGCGGTATTGGGTCTCGAGGCCGACGCGGTCGTAGTCGTCGCGGCCGCGCCACTCGCGTATCTGGACGACGAGCTCCAGCCGCTTCTGGTCGCGCACGGCGTTGACGCCGTAGAGGTAGCGGATGTTGATGATGCCGATGCCGCGGATCTCCATGTACTCGCGGATGCGCTCCGGGGCCTGGCCGATGAGGACGGAGTTGAAGGTGCACTTGATCCGGACCACGTCGTCGGCCACCAGACGGTGCCCACGGCCGATGAGCTCCAGGGCGCACTCGCTCTTGCCGATGCCCGCCTTGCCCAGGATCAACACCCCCACACCCTTGATATCCAGCAGCACGCCGTGCATTTCGATAGTCGGCGCCAGAACGTTCTGCAGATAGACGGACAGGCCGTTGAGGATCTTGGGCGTCGGCTCCGGGGTCAGCAGGATGGGCACCCCCTCCGCGGAGCAGGCGGCAACGAGCTCCTCCGGCGGCTCCAGACCGCGGGTGACCAGGAAGCAGGGGGTGTTGCACTCCGTGGCCAGGTGGCGGATGATCCGCGCCCGCTCGGCGAGCTCGAGTTGGGCGAGAAAGTTGTTCTCGCTGCGGCCGAGGATGTGGATGCGCTCCTTGAGCAGGTAATCGAAGTAGCCGGCCAGGGCCAGCCCGGGGCGTTCGAGGTCGGCGCGATGGACCTCGCGCTGCAGGAAGCGATCCTCGCCGACGAGGGTGAAATCGTAGCGGGCCTTGTTGTCGTCGAAGAGCTGGCCGACGGTGACGGTCATCTGTGATCCTCGCGGGCGGGGTTACGTCGACGAGGTTACATCAAACCTTCGCCTGCGGCAAGGGGACCCGCCGGCGGTTGGGTAGGGCATAAGCGGCGGGGGGCGGGAGATTCATCCCGCGCCCCCGCCCTAGGTGGGTTGATGGTTCGATTGTCCCTTAGCGATGGAGCACGGGCCCTCCAGTCTACCGTCTGCCGGCCCCCGACGGCATCATTGATGTAGGGGCGGGATGCTAATCCCGCCCGCGGTTTATCCGCGCCATCACCGCTGTCCGGGCCGTCACATTTCTTGCACGTGCAACGAACCCTTGGCCGGGTTCGTTGCGCAAGAAATGCGCCGGCCCTGCGTTACCGACGGTTGGGCGCGGTTAGGTAACCACGTAACGGCGGCGGGGACGCCGGCCCCCGCCCTACAGGGCTGTCGGTTAGCGGCGGGGGCGGGAGATTCATCCCACACCCCCGCCCCTACGTGCATCATGGTCATCGTGTTAACGGCTGATGACGAACCGGCGGCTGGCCGAGGCGTTATCGCCGGCGATTCGGGCGATGTAGACACCCTGCGGGTAACCTGCTACGTCGAGGAGGAGGGAATGGCGGCCCGGGGTGGGCTCCAACGCCTCCGTACTGATCCGGCGGCCGGAGAGGTCGTACACCCTGAGTGTGGCACTCTGAGCTTCAGGCAAGAAGTAAGTTAAAGTCAGGCTGTCCGTGGCCGGGCTGGGCCAGGGGGCCTCCAGGGTCAGCGTCCGCTCGATCTCGGGAACGACCACGGCCTCCGTGGGACCGAAGCGCTCGGTGCGACCCTCGCTATCCGTTGTTTCCAGCCAGTAGACGTAACTCCCGCCGGGCTCGACGCCCCGATCCAGCCAGCGGCGGGTCTCACCGGGCAGCGAGCCGCTGACGGCGACGGGTTCATTCTCCCCGCGCAGGACGCGGACATCGGCGGGCACGTCGCCGCTGACCGTCCAGCCCAGCAGCACGCCGTCATCGGCGGGCGAAGCCGCCAGCTCGACGTCGTCGAGGCCGACATCCTCCGGCACGTAGAAGGTCCAGGTCTCGCTGGACCAGGTTTCGAGATAGCCGTCGGTGGCCACGACCTTCCAGTAGTAGATGGTTACCGGGCTCAGCTCGGCGTCGCTGAACTGGTACTCGGAGTCGGTCAGGTCGCTGATTTCTTCGTGGGGATCGAAGTCGGACTCGGTAGCGTACCAGAGATCGTAACTGACGGTGGGATAGTCCGGGGCGTCCTCCCAGTCGCACAGGGGATAATCGTCCACGGTGGAACCGTCGCCGGGAGATAGCAGCGAGAAGGCGGGAGGAGCTGCATTATGCCAACTGTACTTGAGATCGTCGTTGGTGCCGTCGTAGTACGAGATATGCGGGTTGTCGCTGGTATCCAGCACCAGGGAGGTGTACCCGCCGACAACACCATCCGAATCCACCGTTTCGAGCTCCCAGCTCGAGCCGTTCCAGGCGGCGTACTTGAGGTCGTCGTTGGTTTTGTCGTAATAAGAGATGTGGGGGTTGCCGCCGGCATCCAGCGCCAAAGAGGTGTACTCGCCGACATCAGCGTCCGAATCCACCGTTTCGACCTCCCAGCTCGCGCCGTTCCAGGCGGCGTACTTGAGATAGCCGTTGGTTTCGTCGTAGTACGAGATGTGCGGGTTGCCGCTGGAATCCAACGCCAGGGAGGTGTAAAGACCGACATTTCCACTCGAATCCACCGTCTCGAGCTCCCAGCTCGCGCCGTTCCAGGCGGCGTACTTGAGGTCCCAGTTGGTGCGGTC
>WJLX01000017.1 GCA_014728225.1 Candidatus Coatesbacteria bacterium
CTTTTTTTCATACGGCCTTTGGATATTTGTTGGAAGAAAAACACCCAGATCAGTGGAGGAAAGGTGAGAAGGACGACAAAGATATTATTTGTATAGATGATGACAGATTGTCATTCGAAATTAAGACTTCAAGTAGCATAAACAGAATCTATGCAAATAGAAGCTATGGGCAACAGGAAGTTAAAGGAAGAAAAAGTAAGGATGGATATTATTTAGCTGTTAATTTTACTAAAGTACAGGATTTAACAGAGGAAACATATAGTAGTGGGGTTAGATTAGTTCGTTTTGGTTGGTTAGAACATACCGATTGGAAACCACAAAGGAGCAGTACTGGGCAACAGTCTCATCTTGAACCAGAAACGTATGATTTAAAATTTGTTACACTTTACCAAGAGTAAGCTGTTGTGTAGAACGTATTATTCTATTTTTTGCTATATGGAGGTATTCTTCATTACAGTCTATTCCAATAAAATTGCGGTTCAATCTAGAACAAACAACCGCTGTTGTACCTGAGCCAACGAATGGGTCTAGTATAATATCATTTATATTTGAGCTAACTTTAACGATTCTTTCTATTAATTTTTCGGGGAATTGAGCCGGGTGTTTAGTTCTTTCTATTGAACTGCGGTTTTTTCCCGAGGTTACCTTCGGGATATACCATACATCTGTAGGGTTTTTTCCCTTTGGGTTGCACTTAAGCTTCCCGTTTTTTTTCTGGTTAGGATATTTTACATTCTTATCTCTAACTTCATCAAGATTAAATGTATAATTGTTTTTATCTTTAACATAGAATAATAGCTTTTCATTCCTTGGCGAGAAAAACAATCTACCAGCTACACCCGCTCCATAGTTCCACACAACTTCCTGTATCAAGTAAAAGGATATTTTATTCCATATTAAATAAGGTATGGGCAAGGCTTTTGCTTTATTTTTAAGTGGTAAATAACCCAAGTTTAACCAAAATGATGCAGACGGTTTTGATATGTTATAAACTAAACTTGTCCAGCTAGATATCCATTCAATGTAGTCGGTTACAGGCAAAATATCCTCATATTCTTTTCCTATATTGTATGGTGGAGAAGTAACTGTTAAATCAACACTTTCGCTTTTTATGCATTTAAGCAAATGCATGCTGTCGCCCTTTAGTAGCATGCAATTGTCAGCATGATAATATATGTGTTTCCTTAGTTCTGTTTCAAGGAGATCTATATTCATGTATTTATGGTATCACTTATGATGCAATTTGTCAAGTGCTACTTGAGTTCCTTAAACAAACCCCCGTCAATATCCTACCGTATAAGTCGGGAATGCGGCGTTCGCCGCTCCCGGCTTTTCGCTTATCATAACAGCCGACGCCGGGGTTAGTTTCTGACGGGAGCACAATCGAGGGTGGCTTTCGATGGCCCCATTAGACAAAACCGGCGCGGGAGGGAACTAACGCAAGGCCCCGGCACGCGTTCTTGCCCGCAGACCTCCCGCCGAAGGGAGGTCTGCGGAACGCAAGAACCGTGACGGGGCCGGGCGGGAGCAGTGGGGGTTCGTCGCAAGACGAAACCCCCGGACCGGGGGAGGGCCATTGGAATTGCGCCAAAACTGAAATACGAAAACGCGGGCCGTCACGCTGACACATACAAACCTCACGTCCGCTGATGCCCCAGCGGGACCGTCGGGATTGCCGCCACCGCAGCCCCGTGTTAAAATGGCCTTTTCCCAACGCCATCCCCATCAACGCGGGAGACGCACATGTTCCGCTTTCGCGAGACGGTCAAACAGATTAACCCCTACAAGCCCGGTAAGCCCATCAGCGAGTTGAAACGCGAGCTGGGCATCAAGGGCGAGGTCGTCAAGCTGGCCTCGAACGAGAACCCCCTGGGACCGTCGCCGCGGGCGATGCGCGCCGTCCGCCTCCACGTCGGCGAGATCAACCTCTACCCGGACAACGCCTGCTACAAGCTGACCCAGGCCCTGGCCGAGCATCACGGCGTCGAGCCGGAGATGCTGGTGCTGGACCGCGGCTCGACCGGGGTCATCGAGCTGGTGGCCAAGCTCCTCGTCAACCCCGGCGACGAGATGATCTACTCGGCCAAGAGCTTCCTGATGTACCCGATCATGGCCTACACCTACGCCGCCGAAGCCCGGGTCATCCCCCTGCGCGATGATTATTTCATCGACCTCGCGGGGATGCTGGACGCAATCACCGACAAGACCAAACTCATCTACCTGCCCAACCCCAACAACCCGACGGGGGCCTGCCACGGGCGCGAGGCCCTGTTCGACTTCATCGACAAGGTGCCCGACCACGTCGTACTGGCCCTGGACGAGGCCTACATCACCTACGCCGCCGATCTGCGCGATGACTTCGCCTCGGGGCTGGAAAAGCTCAAGGCCGGCAAACGCAACGTGCTGATCCTGCGGACCTTCTCCAAGGACTACGCCCTGGCCGGTCTGCGGGTGGGCTACGGTGTCGGCGATCCCGAACTGATCGGCGGGCTGCACCGGGTGCGCAACCCCTTCAACGTGGTCTCCGTGGCCCAGGAGGCCGCCCTGGCCGCCCTGCACGACACCGACCACATCGCCCGCAGCGTCGAGGTCAACCGTCGGGGCATGGAGCAGCTCAACAAGGGGCTCGAGAACCTGGGCTTCAACCCGATCCCCTCGGCGACCAACTTCATCCTCTTCCCCGCCGGCTCCACCGAACGCGCCGCCGCCCTGGCCGACGGCCTGCTGCGTCGCGGTGTGATCGTCCGACCGATGACCGCCTTCGGCCTCGCCGATCACATCCGGGTCACCGTGGGGCTGGAGTGGCAGAACGACGTCTTCCTCGAACACCTGGGCGAGCTGGTGGCCGCGGAGGGTTAGCTCCGCCGCGCCAGACGTCTTCGACGGGGACGGGACCGACCGGCAGCGTACGCGGCCCCGTCCCCCGTTACCTTTTTTCCCTGGGGAGCAACGATGAACAGCCCGGACATCCCCCGCGAGAAATGCGGCGTCTTCGGCATCTACGGACACCCGGAAAGCGCCGTCTTCACCTATCTGGGGCTCTACGCCTTGCAGCACCGCGGCCAGGAGTCGGCGGGGATCTGCTCCCGCCTCGACGACGGCTCGATGCGCTTCCACCGCGATATGGGCCGGGTGGCCGAGATCTTCCCCGAGCGCGAGCTGCGCCGCCTCAAGGGCGACGCCGCCATCGGCCACGTGCGCTACTCGACCACCGGGGCCAGCCGACTGCTCAACGCCCAGCCGATCTACGTCGAGTTCGACAAGGGCCGGTTGGCCGTAGCCCACAACGGCAACCTGGTCAACGCTTTACAGATCCGACACCGCCTCGAACGCCAGGGCTCGATCTTCACCACCACCACGGACAGCGAGGTGATGGTCCACCTGATGGCCCACAGCCCCCATGAGGCGCCGGCGGATTTCATCGCCGACGCCCTGCGCGAGGTCCGCGGCTCCTACTCGATGGTCGCCCTGACGCCGAACTGCATGGTCGCCGTGCGCGACCCCCGCGGCATCCGGCCGATGTGCCTGGGCAGCCGGACCTGGACCGACGACGACGGCAGGGAACACAAGGCCTGGATCGTGGCCAGCGAATCCTGCGCCTTCGGCGTCATCGACGCCGAGTACGAACGCCCCGTCAACCCCGGCGAACTGGTGCTGATCACCGACGAGGGCCTGGAGAGCTATTACCCCTTCCCGCCCCATCGCGAGGCCTTCTGCGTCTTCGAGTACGTCTACTTCGCCCACCCGGAATCCCGGATCCGCGGCCGTGTCGTCTACGACGTGCGCAAGGAGCTCGGTCGACGCATGGCCCGCCAACTGCGGGAGAAGGGTATCGGCGGCGACGTGGTCATCAGCGTCCCCGACTCCAGCAACCCCGCCGCCCTCGGCCTGGCCCAGGAGGCCGGCATTCCCTACGAGCTGGGGCTGATCCGCAGCCACTACGTCGGCCGGACCTTCATCGAACCCAAGCAGCAGATCCGCGATTTCGGCGCCAAGCTCAAATACAACGCCGTCTCTTCGGTCCTCGAGGGACGCGAGGTCATCTGCGTCGACGATTCGATCGTCCGCGGCACCACGGCGCGCAAAATCGTCAAGATGCTCAAGCGCGCCGGCGCCGCCAAGGTCCACCTGGCAATCAGTTGTCCGCCCTGGCGCTACCCCTGCTACTACGGCATCGACGTCTCCAACTACGCCGAGCTGATCGCCAACGAGGTGCAGAGCGACATGGAGAGCATCCGCAACTACATCGGCAGCGATACGCTGACCTACCTCAGCCTGGATAACCTGCTGGCGGCCACGGACCTGCCCCGGGAAAGCTTCTGCCACGCCTGCTTCGACGGCTCCTACCGCGTGCCCCCCGTCGACTTCCTCGAATCAGCCCGCAAGCAGCTCGACTTTATCGGTATCATCAAACCCGGCGACCTGCCCAGCCCGACCCAGGACCTCGACGAGGACGAGGGGGACGAACCCGAGTGGGGGATGTGAACCGGTGAGCGCTTTCAAGCTACTGCGGCCTCTACTGCGGCGCCGGATCGATCCCGGCCGCCAACGAGCGTGGCGACGAGGCGCAACTGCGGCGCCGTTGCGCCGCCGGCGACGCCGGCGGGCTGCGCAAACACCGTAAACGCTGGAGCTGCCCGGAGTGCGACCGGCGCTTCACCTGGTACGAGACCAACTGCGAGGCCTGCGGCGCTTCCCTTGGCGACTGTCGCCCTCCCCGTGACTAGACCACCGCGGCGACCGGAAAAAACGGCCGCCGGGGCGCGACTCACCATCCGCAACCACCTCCCGGCCCCGAAACCGGCACGGTTTTTGCATCTCGGCGCCCGTTAGTCCGTTGATAACGGTCCGCCTCCGCAAAAACCGTGCCGGTTTCGGGGCCGGGTCGTCCTGTGACTGCGCGATCGTCGGGCGGCCGTTTTTTTCCGGTCGCCGCCGAGTCGAAGCGCAGCGCCGGGAAATCCCGCTGCGGGGTGATATACTTCCCTTGCGAACCCTTACGAGTGCTGGTCGTGATCCAGCGAGCCGGAGGTCATCCGTGCGTAACCTGCAGGTTGTGCTAGTTTTATTGACGGCGCTGACGGTGGCGGCCGATCCGGGCGTCCGCCGCCCGCCGGAGCTTTGGCGTCTGGACCTCGACGGCGACGGCGCCGACGAGGAGGTCTATTACCGGGCCTGGGTCGAGGACCGCCACGGCTACGACGAGACCTTCCTTGAGCTGACGCTGGAGCGGAAAATCATCGCCGAGTTCAGCCTGGGGCCCCAGGGCTATCTGACCTCGATCGTCCCGGAACCCCTGCCCTGGGGCGGGGAGGGGCTGCAGATCATCTACGGTCGGAGCTTCGGCCTGTCGGCGGGTTACGAGGACTGGACCACGTTGTGGGCCTGGTCGGCGGCGGAGGAGCGGCTGACGGTGCGGCTGAACCTCCTGACAGCCTATCACAGTCGCGATTACGGCCTGAACGCCACGCTGCGTCCCGGCGAAACGGCGGGCGAGCCGGACTACTACCTCAGCGGGATCGCCGTCCACGAGGGCTGTGAGAATGCCTGGGACGGGTTCCTCAGTCCGGCGGGCTACTTCGAGTTTTTCCTGCCGGGGCGGGTCGAGCTGGAGCTCGCCGACGACGGTAACTACGATACGGCCGGTTACCGGGGCGTCGACGGCGTCCTCCGGGACTGGCCGGTCGCGGAGCGCGCCGGCGCCCAGTGGATCGATGATCTGGAGGAGCTGCGTCCCTGGCCCCGGGAACCGCTGGTCGATTTGTGGCCCGAGACGGCCAATTCCGTTCCGGAGCAAATCCTCGCCTCGGCTGTCGATATTGACGGCGGCCTGAGCGGTCTATGGCTCGAGCCAGAGGCCGCCGGCATCAACACCCTGGGTGGTTACGCGAGGCCGCGGATCGGACTGGCCTACGATGAGACGGCGCTCTACCTCTGGGGTCCCCTCGGTGGCACACCGGCGTCTACCCTGCTGCTGAGTCTCGGCACGACGGCGGACTCCGCCGAGTTTCAACTGAGCTGGGCCGGGGGCCTCGGTGAGCTGGAGCTGCCCACGGAGGTGCGGGTAGCTGAACTCGGCGCCGGACGCTTCATCATCGGGCTGCCCTGGGACGTCTTCGATCTCGACGGCCCCGGCCCCCTGCATTTGCTTCACGGTCCCCACGACAGCTCGGAGCCCACGGCCCGCCTGTTGGTCCCCAGCCGGTTAATCGACTACTGAGGCGCCAGTAGTACAATAACCAGCGAGAACCGGGACCGCCGTGGCGGTCCCGGTTTGGTATTTACTCCAGCCCAGACTCAGTCCAGGGTTTTGATCTGCCCCCAGCTCGTGGGAACGATGTTGACGTCCAGCTCGCTGACGACGACGTCGTCGATCAGGGGCACGATACCGTTGCCCGAGCCGTCGGTGACCAGGTGGAAGCGCAGATCGACCAGATCACCGGTGTAGTCGTCGAGGGTGACGATCCGCTCCTCGTAGTCCGCGGTGGAGGCCAGGGTGTCGACGACCTCCCAGCCGTCGCCCTCATCGGCCTCGAGGGTCAGGATGTCGCCGCCGTCGGCGGGATCCCAGTTGAGGTAACAGGCCAGCTCGGCGGTAGTGCAGTCGGCGAGATCGACGTTCATCACGGCCATGTAGCTGTCCAGGTTGTTGTCGTAAAACACCGGTCCGCCGGCGGCGTGATAGATGCCGTCATAGGGGTAGAGGTCGCTGCACATCCACTGTTCCGCGACACCCTCGTCTTCGGTATCCCAGGTGTCGTTGTTCCCGCCGGTAACGATGTCGTCCATCGTGTTGCAGGAGTTGGCGTAGATCGGCGAGTCCCCGTCGAAGATCATCAGGTTGTTGAAGTGCCCGCCGTCGTACTCCACCACCGAGCTCGAGTGGACGAAGAAGCGCAGGTAGACGGAGCTGCCGGCGTAGGCTGACAGATCGACGTTGACCTCGGTCCATTCGGTTTCCTCATCGGTGGCGATGGTGTCCCAGACGACGTCCCAGTCGCTGCCGTTGGTCGAAACCTGGACCTGCATGTAGTCCCAATCGAGGAAGTACTTGCCGTACCACCAGAAGGTCAGGGTCGGGCTGGTGGTTCCGGACAGATCGATCGGGTTGTTGCTGTTGAAGGCGGCCCAGGAATCGGTGTCGGGCAGGTAGTCGGCGCCCGGGCTGTCGGACAGGCTGTAATCCGTGGCTTCGCTGACTTCCCACACTGAGAGGTCACCGGTTTCGAAGTCGTCCTCGAAGGCGATCTCGACGGAGTTGCCGCCGTCGCGGGGGGCCAGGGCGGTGGAGCCGTTCTCGAGGCCGAGACGCTCCGCGGGAGCCGCCAGGACCATGGCGGCGGTTAACACTAGGCACAGGATGATCTTACGCATGCTTGTCCCTTCTCGTTGAAATGTTGATGATACTTGTGATCGGTCACGCATGTGACGCATCTGCAAGATATATTCTCAGTTCGGTTTTGTCAAGGTGAAATATTGCATTACATTATGCTAATATCGTAAATTTTCATAGACTATATTCGGATAACAGCAATTCATCGGCCTCTCCTCAGCTAGGCCGCGGGATGAAGAACAGCGCGACGCCGGTCGGCGATTCCCGGCGCCTTAACTTTACAGAAGGCGGGGCGCGGCCGGTTTTGAGTTCCACAACGGCTAAGACCCGCTCCTGCGCTGTGTCTCAAACCCGGGTTATGAAAAAGGGATCACACACGATCATGGACCAATCAGGCTGCTTTTAGGTAGTCTATCATCCCGGGCTCGTTTCTGTGGTTGAAGCTGAACGACCCTTCCCTGATAAAGAGCCTGAAGGTGCGCTTTAAGACGCCGTGGTCGGATATTAGGCGGTGTTTGGCGTAGCCCCGGAAGCTCTCGAGGCCGTTGATATGTGTCCGTCCATCAGCGAAATCCTGTTGGTGGCTGATGCGCTTGTGATGTAATCCATTGAGTGACGGCTAGTTACAGACCTTCGAACCGTCGGAGTAGACGCTCGAGCCCAGCTCGACGTTCTCCAGCTCGGCCTCGCGATCGGCGGCGATGCGCTCGCCAATGATACGATAATACTTGGCGAGCTTACTGGGATGGACGCCGACCTTGTTGGCCGCTCGGGCCGCGGTTTACGGTAGGCCAGAACAGCTCGGCGATCAATTCGCGCTGTTCTACGGCGCTCGCACATCCGCCGCCCGTCACCTAACCTCTACTGATAGCGAAAGTTACACTTCGCACACTTGACGTGCCTGTCAGGATTACTCTTTAAGCCGGCGGCCACAGCGCCGCCTTTACTTGTGGCAGGATAGTATCCTGGTAACTCTCGTGACTACAAGACAATAACAATTTATGATGATCCATAGCGTTAAGGTATCCCATGAAAAACAACCGGAACCACCGCGGCGGTCCCGATCTGCGCTTGCTGCTCGTGCCTCAGCCCAGCTCCAGCGTCGGCAACAGCACGGCAACGGCGGTGACGGTCACGAGGGCGGCGGCGGCCAGCCAGCCCCACCGCAGACGCCGGGGCAGCTCGACGGTCGGACGCTCGTCCGCCCGCGGTTCCCGCCAGTGGACGGCCTGGAAGAAGGCCCACAGCAGACCGCTGCAACCCAGTAGATAATGGAAACCGACCATGATCACACCAGCGGCGATACCCAGGGGATGGAAGACGGCCAGGATGGTGAACAGCACGCCGATGACGAGGTAGGGCGTCAGCAGCAAGGGCAGGGCGACGCGCAGCCGCTGCGTCTTGTCGCCGACCGCGGGGGTCAGCCCCTGGACCCGACCGGCCAGCCAGAAGAAGGTCCAGATCCAGCCCCCGGCGCCCAGCAGGATGAACAGCCCCCGCCAAAGCCAGGAGCCGCCCAGGTACTCCAGCACCACGGCCATGTCGCCGGCATTGCCGCCCCCTTGAGCGAAGAAAGCGCCGTCCTTGAGGAAATAACCAAAACCGGAGAGGAGGGAGAAGGCGGCGAAATAGAGCAGGAAGAGGTACAGGCCGGAATACCGTTTAGTCCGGTCCCGCGTGGTCAACAACACCGCCGCCAGACCCGTCAGCACGTTGAGCACCGGTGGACCACCGGCGATCAACGCCCGCTGCGCCGGACTCACCTCACCCTCCCAGCCCGCGGCGAAGAGGTTGAAACGGGTGAAGCGCGCCCCGCAGGCCTCGGCCAGCAGACCGTGGCAGGCCTCATGGAAGACCTGGACGAGCACCGCCGCCAGCAGCGCCGTCGCCAGGGCGTTCCAGCCCAAACGCCGGCTGTCGCCCCTGTCCAGCAGTCTCGGTTCCGCCTCGACCATCCAGCTTCCTCCGCTCAACTAACCCTCGAGCAGCTCCCCGACCAACTCGTTGACCAGGCGCGGGTCGGCCTTGCCCCGGCTGATCTTCATCACCTGACCGACGAAGAATTTGCTCAACGCCGTCTTGCCGTTGCGATAGGCCTCAACCTTTTGGGGATGCTCGGCGAGCACCCCGGCGACCAGCTCGCGCACGGCGCCCTCGTCGCTGATCTGCCCCAGGCCGCGCTCCTCGACTATTGTTTTTGGCGCGCCCTCGCCGTTGTAAGCAGCGATGAGCACCTTCTTCGCCGTCTTGGTGTTAATCGTCCCCGCCTCCAGCAGGCCGACGAGTTCGCCTAACTGATCCGGCGGCAGCGGACAGTCGCCGAAGCCGCGCTTGTCTTCCTTGAGCAGGGCGGCCAGGTCGCCGTTGACCCAGTTGGCCGCCGGCTTGGCCGGCGCCCCGACGGCGACGACGGCCTCGTAGTAGGCCAGCCGCTCGCGGTCGTCCACCAGCACCCAGGCGTCGTAACCGGAGAGCCCGGCGGCGTGCAACCGTTCCCGGGCCTGCTGGGGCAGCTCCGGCATCCCCGCCTCGATCTCCGCCACCCATTCCCGTGGAACCGCCAGCGGCGGGATGTCGGGCTCGGGGAAGTAGCGGTAATCCATCGAGCCCTCCTTGACCCGCCCGGCCAAAGTCACCCCCCGCGCCGCGTCCCAGTGGCGCGTCTCCTGAACCACCCGGCCGCCGCCGTCCAGCAGCTCGGCCTGGCGCACGATCTCGTACTCCAACGCCTGACGCACACCCTTGAAGCTGTTGAGATTTTTGACCTCCACCTTCGTCCCCAACTCACCATCGCCCCTGGGGGCCACGGAAACGTTGGTGTCCACCCGCAGCGAACCCTCCTCCATGTTGCAGTCCGAGGCGTCGATCCACAACAGGATGTCGCGGAAGGCCAACAGGTAGTAATAGGCCACGACGGGATCGTGGATGCAGGGCTCGGTAACCACCTCGAGCAACGGCACCCCGGCGCGGTTGAAATCGATCAGCGAGTCTTCGCCGTCGTGGACGCTCTTGGCCGTGTCCTCCTCCAGGTGGACGCGCTCGATCTCCACCCGCCCGGCCGCCTCCTCGGCGTAGCGCTCGGCCGGGAAGCGCAGCTCGCCGCCCCGGCCCAGCGGCGTCATGTGCTGGGTTATCTGGTAGCCCTTGGGCAGATCCGGGTAGAAATAGTTCTTGCGGTCGAAATGCACCACCTCGGCGATCTCGCAACCCAGGGCCAAGGCGATGCGCAGGGCCTTTTCGAAGACCCCGCGGTTGGGCACCGGCAACGCCCCCGGCTGGCCCGTACAGACCGGGCAGACGCGGGTGTTGGGCGTGGCGCCGTAGACGTTGGCGCAGCCGCAGTAGGCCTTGCTTCGGGTGTTGGCCTCCAGCTGGACCTCGAGGCCGATCGTCGCCTCGTAGCGTTCCAGCACCGCGGCCAGACGTGCGTTGGTCTCTTGTTCGCTCATGATTGATCGCTGGTTGGTGGGCGTTGGTTCACCGGATGGAATGCCGAATACGGCCCGACGCGACCCGGGAAAAACAGCCCCTGTCGGCGGGCGGCTTGGCTGAAACCCGGGGGCCGGAACCGGCATGCTTTTTGCGGAGGCGGACCGTTGTCGCCCTCCGCAACGGTCGCCGAGATGCAAAAAGCATGCCGGTTCCGGCGGCGTCGAGGGCGAAGGTGGGCGCCGTTGTTGGTCGGCTGTTTTTCCCGGGTCGCGGGTGGTCAGCGGATGAGCGTCAGCTTGCCCAGGGCGTGGCCGTCGGGTCCTTCGACGCGGTAGAGGTAGACCCCGGCGGCCAACGACTGCCCGGCGTCGCCTCCGCCGTCCCAGACGTGACGCCAGACGCTGCCGTCGCCGTCATCGTAGGGGCCGTCGTCGGCGGAGCCCGTGTGGACGAGGGTTCCGTCGAGGGTGTAGACGCGGACCTCGCCGCCCGGCGGCAGGCCGGTGAAGGTGACGGCCTCGTGCCCGGCGGGGCGGAAGGGGTTGGGGTAGGCGTAGGGCTCCCGGGGGCCGAGCTCGATCCCGCCGGTGAAGTCGGCCTCGGCGGCGGCGAAGGCCGCGGCCAACCGGGCGGCCAGCAGGATCAGCCGGGGATTCAGCGTGTCGCGGGTGTCCTCGACGGTACCGTGGTTGAAGTTGCGCTCGTCGGAGTCGACGTAGTATTCGCTACAGTAGACGGCGGGGACGCCGATCTGCCAGAAGGCGCCGACGTCGTAGGCCGGCAGGGCGTTGTAGAGCAGCTGGATCTCCAGGCCGTCGACGTACCAGGCGGCGTAGTCGGCCAGGGCGTCCATCAGTTCCTGCTCCGGAGCGTTGCCGAGGAGGTAGAGGTCCAGGGCGGCGTCGGAGGTGTAACCGACGGCCTCGAGGTCCAGAACGGCCTCGGGGCGGTAATCGGGGTGGGTGTCGGTGAAGCGGGTGCCGCCGGAGAGGGAGAAGCCGCCGGGCAAGTAGCGCGTCGAGGTGAAGAGGAAGCCGCAGCCCCTGGCGGGTTCGAGTCCGGCCAGGGCCTGCGCGACGGCCAGCAAGGCCGCCGTGCCCGAGCCGTTGGCGTCGGCGCCGGGGGCCTCGAACCAGGGGTCCTCGGAGTAGCAGTCGTAGGGGGCGATCAGCAGGGGGCCTTCTGTGCCCGCGGAGCCCTCCCGGTGGGCGAAGATGTTGAGCGCCGGCGGCAGGCCGAGGTCGGCGAGTCGGCTCGTCCAGTTCGCCCCGCCGTCCGTGGTCATCTCGAGGGCGCCGTCGCCGCAGGCGATCCAGTGCTCGTCATCGATGACGGTCAGGCTGATCCGGCTGGCGCTGTCCGGGTCCTCGGCGGGTTCGCGCAGGTAGCTCCAGTTAGCGCCGCCGTCGGTGGTCTCCAGGACCACGCCGCCGTAGCCGACGGCCACGGCGTGCTCCGCCGACAGGGCCTCGATGTCGCCCAGGTACTCGTAGGCTCCCGCCTCCGGGTCGCGGTCGAAACGATGGACCTCGGTCCAGCTCGCGCCGCCGTCGTCGGTGGCCAGGATCAGCTCCAGGTCGTTGCCGCAGGCGTAGCCGTGGAGCTCGTCGGCGAAGCTGACGTTGACCACGATCGGTCCGCTGAAGGACCAGGGTGTCCAGCTCGCTCCACCGTCCGTGGTGCGCGAGATGTAACCCAGGCGGCTCTGGCCCTGGTCCCGGTAGCCGCAGGCCCAGCCGTGCTGGGTGTCGAGGAACTCCAGCCCCAGCACGCCGTAAGGCTGGGGGCCGAAGCCGAGGTCGGCGCTCTGCCAGGTCGCGCCGTTGTCGGGCGAGCTGTAGTAGACGCCGCCGCCGGCGCCCCAGAGGGTCAGATGGACATCATCGGCGGCGGGGCGCTGGATGCCGGTGACCGAATAGTTGCCCTCGAGGGGCAACTCGACGTCGTACCAGCTCGCGCCGCCGTCATCGGACTGCAGATAGCCGGTCTGGGCACCGCCCGCCGAGAGCCGCCGCGGCTCGCCGACGGCCACGGCGGTCTCGTTGAGGGTCAACGGTCGGGAGCCGTCGTCGCGCCGGATCCAGTCGGTGCCGCCGTTAGTCGAGGTGTAGAGCAGCCCGGCGCTGCCGACCAGACAGCAGACGCCGTCGCCCGCGGCGACGCTCTGCAGCCCCAGGGCCGTGTAGAAGGCGTCGACCTCGACGTCGTAGCCCAGCCCCCCGAGGCGTTGGGCCAATTCGCTGCCGGTGGCGTAGGCCTCGTCGGTCAGGGCGAAGCGGGTAGCTGGAGCGCAGATGAAATCCAGACCGGCGTCGATGTCCGCGGCGGTGACCGTATCCACCAGGGCGCCGACGACGGCGGAGAAGGGGTCGGGCTCGTAGTCGACGGTTCCCGCCACGGCGGGGGCCGGCAATCGGCCGTCGACGATCGGCGTCTGCGCCAGGGCCGGGATCGCCAACAGCAGCGTGAGTAGGCGGGTTCTGCGCATGGAATGGCTCGCTCCGGAGTAGCTCGACCGCGGTAGCCGCGAACAGCGGCTGGAGCGCCGCCGCTTGCCCGGGCGGCCGGAACCGGCACGGTTTTTGCGGAGGCGGACCGTTACCGCCGATCCAAGGGGCGCCGAGATGCAAAAACCGTGCCGGTTCCGGCGCCGGTCGTCGTCAGCGGCGGCCGAAATAGACGGCGGTCAGCTCTTCGACGGACAGTTCGACCTGCTGGCGCAGGAAGCGGCGCCGCCGGCTCTCGAACTCGCGGATCCGCTGGTAGGTGAAACTATTGGACAGATTGCGCCGGTCCGGGACCTGGAGCTTGGCGTAGCTGCCGTTGGACGAGGTCATCAGCCCGAGTTCGAGGAAGATCGACAGAGCCAGGCGCACCTCGCGATAGTTGCAGGTGTCGGTGGCCAGCTCGTGGACGACGTCCTGGGTGAAGGGTTGGTCCTCGGGCAGGTTGCGCCAGATCTCGGCCAGGCGGAAGCGGTCCATCGTCTCCCGGGGCAGCCGTCCGGGCGAGCGGGCGTCGAACAGCAGGCTCAGACGCAGGTCGCGCAGACCCGTGGCCAGCTCACGCAGCAGCAACAACTCGTGGTGGCCGTCGAGGGGTTCGTAGAGGCAGACGTTGAGGCTGTCGAGTTCGGGCAGCGGCTGGACCGAAAGGTTGTCCCAGAACAGGTACTGTTTCGCTGAGAGGCTGCTGGGGCAGGTGGCGGGCAGCCAGCCCCGCCGGGCCAGGTAGCGCTGGATCTCCTCCCGGTCCTCGGGCCAGCAGTAGATGACCGTCGGGTGTTCGGTTACGCAGCGTTCGAGGATCGACAGGCTGCCGTTGTTGCGGTGGTCGTCGAGCTCGAGCGGCGGCGGAGCGCTGGCGTTCTCGGCGGCGCTTTCCAGGTCGAGGAGCTTGAGCTGCAGGCCGTGGGCACCCTGGAGGGGGTTGCGCTCGAGGTGGAAGACGACGTCGAGGCGGTCGTCGGTACGCAGGTGGTCGTAGACGTCGGCCATGTTGAAGCCGATGGCTTCCATCACAGCCCCGCCCTGGGAGACCAGCAGCTTGAGGTGATTCTTGCCGACGACGCGGGGCTTGTCGGCGACGGCGGCGCCGCGGACGAGGAGGATGGGCTCCGGATTGCCCATGCCGAAGGGTTCCAGCAGCTCGAGCTGGGCCATCAGCGTTTCGTCGAGGTCCTCGAGTTCGACCTCGGCGTCGACCTCGATGAGGGTGTGCTTGTCGTAGCTCATCCGCCGGGCGACCCGGGTCAGACAGCGCCGCAGACCGCTGAGGTTGGTGAAGTCGATGCGCACCCCGGCGGCGTGGCGGTGGCCGCCGTATTCGTTGAGGAACTCGGCGCAGGCGTCCAGGGAGCCGATGATGTCAAATTCGCCGAAGCCGCGGGCGGAACCGCGACCGTTCTCGCCGAAGACCACGGCGGGGCGGTTGAAGCGGTCGGCCAGCCGGGCGGCGACGATCCCCACCACGCCGGGGTGCCAGGCCGGATCGCCGACGACGATTACGGGCACGTCCTCGAGGGCCAGGTCGTCCTCGGCCATGGCCATCGCCTCCCGGGTGGTCTCGGATTCGATGGAGCGCCGGCGGCGGTTGAGCCCCTCGATGCGCGCCGAGAGCTGGTAGGCCTCGTCCGGGTCCTCGGTCAGCAACAGCTCGACGCCGACGTCGGCCGTCGAGATCCGCCCGGCGGCGTTGAGCCGCGGGGCCAGGACGTAGCTGAGGTGCTTGGCGGTGATCCGGCGCCCACCCAGGTTGGCCGAATCGATCAGCGCCGCCAGCCCCAGGCGGGGCATCCGGTTGAGCCGGGAAAGACCGCTGAGCACCAGGGAACGGTTCTCGTCGACCAGGGGGCAGACGTCGGCCACGGTGCCCAGGGCCACCAGGTCCAGGTACTCGTCGGGGTCGGGCCCGGCGTCGAGGACGGTGCGCAGGCCGCAGATCAGCTTGTAGACCGTCGTCACGCCGGCCAGGGCGTGGAAGGGGTAGCCGGAGCCGGGGACGGTGGCGTTGATGACGGCGAAGGCCGGCGGCAGGACCTCGTCGGGCAGGTGGTGGTCGGTGATGATCACCTCGGTGCCCAGGGCCTGGGCCCGGGCGACGGCATTATGGGCGGTGACGCCGCAGTCGTTGGTGATGATCAGGCCGTAGCCGCTGCGAGCGGCCTCTTCGGCCTCGGAGGGGGAGAGGTCGTAGCCGTCGTTGATACGGTGGGGAACCTTGTAATCGCAGTCGGCGCCCACGGCACGCAGGAAGTGGACCAGGGCCGTGGTGCCGGTGATGCCGTCGACGTCGTAGTCGCCGTAGACGAAGATGCGCTCGCCCCCGCGGATGGCGGCGACGATGCGCCTTACGGCCTTCTCCATGTCGTGGAACAGGAAAGGGTCGTGGTGAACGACGCCGTAGAGGAAGGCGAAGCAGTCGGAGGGCGAGGCCAGTCGGCGGTTGATCAGCACCTGGGCCAGGCGGTGGTCGACGAGGAGTTCGTGGGCCAGACGCCGCCGACCGAGATAGTCGGGCTCGCGCAGCCGCCAGCGGTGACGGGAAGCTGGACTGGAAGAGGGCTGGGACATGGCTGATGATTACCCGTGCGCTGCGGTGACGCGGTTAGGATAACAGACGGGGCCGACGATAGACAGGCGCGCCGACGGGGAACGGCTCAACCGAGCAGATCGCGGTGGTCGCGCGGTTTGCGGTAGGGCGGGACGTGCTGTTCGACGTAGTCGATGATCTGGGCGCGGGTCGGCTCGTTGCGCTCGGCGGCCCGCTGGTCGTCGGGGAACCACAGCGAGAAACCGCGCCAGGGGTCCAGCCGGCTCGGCCGCTGCTTGGTGGAGAGCATCATGCCGAAGCGGTCGGTGTAGAAGCAGCGGAAGTCGCCCCAGGAGCGTTCCAGCCGGAAGAACAGCCGTTTCTGCTGCACCCCCCGGGCGTCCATCCGGTAGCTGGTGGGCAGGAAGAAACCGTTGAGCACCAGCAGCAGCAAGACGCCGCCCAGAACGCCCAGCAGGGGTCCGCCGGCGTAGTAGGTCAGGAAGACCACGGTCAGGCTGATGACCCCGACCCCGGCCAGGGCGCGCCAGAGGTAGAGCGTCGCCGGCCAGACCGACCAGGCGATCTGGCCGCCGGACTCCTCCGGGGCCTCCTCGGTCGGTGCGGCAGCGGAGGCGCTGTGCGCTTCGCCGACGCGCTCCTCGGCGCTGGGTAGGTCTTCCGCCATCGCGCTCAGCTCTCCAGGGCCTTCTTCTGCAGCTCGATCAGCTCGTGGATGCCCTTGGTGCCGAGGTCGAGGATCCGGCCCAACATTTCGCGATCGTAGAGTCGGCCCTCGGCGGTGGCCTGGAGCTCGATCAACTGCTCGGCGCCGGTCATCACCACGGTGCAGTCGACATCGGCGGCCACGTCCTCACGGTAGCACAGGTCGAGCAGCAGCTCGCCGTGGACGTAGCCCACACTGATCGCGGCCACGTAGTCATCCAGTGGCAGGGCGCCGGTCTCCTTGCCGCCGCCCAGCCAGGACAGGGCGTCGTGCAGGGCCAGGTAGCCCCCGGTGATCGCCGCCGTGCGCGTCCCGCCGTCGGCGCTGATCACGTCGCAGTCCACGGTGACCGTCCGCTCGCCCAGCTTGTCCAGCCTGGTTACAGCGCGCAGGCTGCGGCCGATCAGGCGGCCGATCTCCATCGAGCGACCGCTCATCTGGCCCTTGAAGACGTCGCGGGTGTTGCGGCGGCTGGTGGCCCGGGGCAGCATGTCGTACTCCGCGGTCACCCAGCCCCGGCCCGAGCCTTTGAGCCAGGAGGGCACACCCTCGCCCACCGTGGCCGTGCAGATGACCCGGGTCTTGCCGAACTCGACCAGCACCGAGCCTTCGGCGTGCTCGATGTACTCCCGGGTGAACTTGACCTCGCGCAGCTCGTCGTTCTGCCGGTTGTCGTAGCGTAGGGGCACGTCACTCCTTCATCTCGCGTTGAATTGTACTCGAATCGTCTCCGCTGGGCGGACCTACTCCGGGCGCCAGGCGGGGCTGTGGTCGTTGACGTCGTTGTCGGTAATCTGACGCACTTCAGCGCCCTCAACGTCGACAAGATATATCTCCTGGTCGTCGCCGTCGTAAGAGACGAAGGCGATACTCTCGCCATCGGGGCTCCAGGCCGGGGTATCCTCCCAGGCCGGGTCGTCGGTGAGCTGGATGGGGTTGCCACCGTCGGCGTCCATCAACCAGAGGTCGGCGTTGTCGTCTGCGTTGCGGACGAAGGCGATCCGGCTGCCGTCGGGGCTCCAGCGGGGGTTGAAGTCGTCGAGGCGGTTCTCGGTCAGGGCGACCTGGCGCTCTTCGTCGAGGTCGTAGAGGTAGAGGTCCATGTCGGTGTTGGTGTCGACCTCGACGGTTTCGCCGTCGAAGACGAGCTCCGTCTGCATATCGAGGGCGGTCCGCGGCGCGGCGCCGGTGTAGAGCAAACGGCGGCCGTCGGGGCTCCAGCGGGGCTCCCAGTAGTGGACGGCTCCGTCGGTGAGTTGCCGGGGCTCGCCGCCGTCGGCGGCGACGAGGTAGATATGGCTGGCGCTGTCGGAGCGCGAGAAGGCTTCCTCGGCGTTGTAGGCGATCCAGCCGCCGTCGGGGCTCCAGGCCGGTGAGCGGTCGCTCAGCCGCTCGTTGTCGGTCAGCCGCCTGATTTCGCCGCCCTGGACGGAGACGACGAACAGCTCGTAATCGGGCATCCAGCCGACGTGGGAGATTTCGTCGGCGTCCTTGTCGTCGCAGTCGCAGGCGAAGACCAGCCGGGCGCCGTCCGGGCTCCAGGCGGCCTCGAGGTGCCGGCCGGCGAGGTCGCTGGGCAGGGTCAGCGCGGCGGTTGCCACGTTCAGTACACCGAGGTCGTCGTAGCCGGCGACGTCGGTGACGCAGGCCAACCGGTCGCCGTCGGGGCTCCAGAGCGGATCATCCTCGTCAGCCTCCCCGGCGACCGGCGAGAGCGCTATGTCTGTCTCGAGGTAGAGGATGATGATCTCATGGCCGTTGGATCCCTCGTGAACGTAGGCCAGTTGGCCGGCCGCTGCGCCGGTCACGATCAGGCACGGCAGCAGGAAACAGAGTTGAAGCTTACCCATGATCCACCCCCGGGTTAATCCTTGACAAGGGCCGTCGGCCGCCAGGCGGGGCTGTGGTCGTCGCCGTCGTTGTCGGTGAGTTGACGTGGCTTGTCGCCGTCGCGGTCGGAGACGAAGGCGATGCGTGAGCCGTCGGGACTCCAGCGCGGTCTCCGGTTGTCGAACTCGGCGTCGGTGAGTTGACGGGTCTCCCCGCTGGTGAGCTCCAGCAGGCTGATCCGACCGCTGAAGCCGACGCTGTAGGCGATTGACTCGCCGTCGGGGCTGAAACAGGGATCCGAGGGTGGGCGGTAACTATCAACCACGGTGCTGAAGCCCGGAATGAGTATCCTGTCGCTGCCGCCGTCGGCGTCGAGCAGATGGAGGGACTCATCGCCCTCGGCGCTGCGAACGAAGGCGATACTCCCGTCATCGGCGCTCCAGGTAGGGCTGAAGCTGGGATAACAAGATTCGCCGGTCAACAGCTTGAGTTCACTGGTTTCGGTAATGACCGGAGCAACCTGCAAGAGGTCCGCCTCATCCCGTACGGTCAGCAGCACTGAAGCTCCGTCTGTACTCCAACCGGCGATTCTTTCGACCCCCGTCGGCAGGCTGGTCTGCTCGGTGCCGTCGGCACTCACCCAATGGAGACGGCGGATGGAGACGGCGGATGGAGACGGCGGAACTCGTCGGAACCTCTGATGCAGGCCAGCCGGCCGCCGTCGGAGCTTCAAACGGGCTGGTCACCAGCGACGAGTTGGATCGGCACCCCGTAAGCGGCGCCGTCGTCGAGATCGAGGAGCATCATTTGAGGGCCGCTCTCCTGAGGGCCGCTCTCCCCCTCCTGAACATAGGCCAACTGGCCCGCCGAAGCCAGGGAAATGCTCAGCAGCACCGCGAACATGATCGAGCTGTCCATGCCGCCCCCTCGGGTTTCGGGTTCCCTTTACTCCGGCCGCCAGGCGGGGCTGTGGTCGTCGCCGTCGTTGTCGGTGAGTTGACGTGGATTGTCGCCGTCGGCGTCGATAACGAAAACCTCCCGGTCGCCGTCGCGGTCGGAGACGAAGGCGATGCGTGAGCCGTCGGGACTCCAGACGGGCTGACCGTTGCGGCCCTCCGTAGTCAGTTGGGTGACCGCGCCGTCGGTCAGATCGAGCAGGTAGAGGTGGTAGGTGCTGTTGAAGACGACCCGGGTTCGGTCGGGACTGAGGGCCGGGTTCCAGCAGTAGCCGGTCTCCGTCAGGCGGCGGGCCTCACCGTCGTCGGCGTCCATCAGCCAGAGGTCGGCGTCCCGGGTGTAGAGCAGACCGTCGTCGGCGGTCCAGGCGTAGACGACGTGCCAGCCCGCGTCGGTCATGCGCAGCTCGTTACCGCCGTCGACAGAGATGAGGTAGAGTTGCGGATCGGCGTAGTCGGTGAGCTTGGTGAAGGCCAGGCGGGTACCGTCGGGGCTCCAGACGACGCTCCAGGGCGGTATCTCGACGGCCTGTCCGCTGAGTCGGCGCTCTTCTCCACTCTCGACTTCGATCAGGCGGAGCCGGGCCTCGTCCCCCCGATTATCCGCGAAGGCCACCCAGCGCCCGTCGGGACTCCAGACGGGTGAGCCGTCCGTCAGGGTCGGGGCGTAGGGCTCGAGGCCCCCGGCGTCATCGCAATCAGCGATAAAGAGCGCTTCTCGGTCCTCGGCGTTGCCGATGAAGGCCAGCATTGTGCCGTCAGGGCTCCAGGCGGGCCTGTCGCCTTTGTCCAGCAACAGCACTTCCGCGGCGCTCTCGACATCGATGATGACGATCCGGGGAGCGGCGCCCCCTTCGGCGACATAGGCCAGTTGGTCCGCGGCCGCGCCCGCGGCCAGGAGGCCGGCGATCAGCAAGACGATTCGCTTGGACACGGCGCGGCTCCTCCCTCCGGGGGCGATGGACTAGTTCTCCAGGCGTTGCCAGGCCACGATGCGGGCACCGGTCAGCGGCAGCGGACCACGCCGGGTCTCCAGGCGACGATCGTAGCTCAGCTCCCACAACAGCGGCGGGGAGAAGGCCTCCGCGTTCAGCCAGGCCAGCCGGCCGGGCTCCGGCGCTTCGCCCAGCGGGGCCATGGCGGCGGTACGCAGGTGGATCCAGCAGCCCTCGAAGCGCAGCGTCGCCGCGCTCCAGTCCTCGACGAGGGGCGGGGCGCAGGGCGGCGCCGTCCCTTCGCCGCCGACGTAGTTGACCTCCTCGACCACGGGCTGACCGTCGGCCAGGATCGCGACCACCCGGGTGTCGGAGGCCGGGCGCTCCTCGACGAGGCGGGCGGCCCGGGCGTCGTCCCAGTTGCCGCTCAGCAGCCAGATGCGACCCAGAGGGGCCAGGACCTCCAGCAGCCGCGGGGCCTCGACGTTGACGTCGCCAACGAGGTAGACGCTGCCCGAGCAGAGCAGGGCCAGATCGGCGGGCAGCTCGCGGGCCCCGGCCAGGCGGCAGTCGCCGTCGACGTAGATCACGCCGTTCTCCGGCCAGAGTGAATCCGCGGGATCGCCGTCGCCGTTGGGGTCGGCCAGCACGGTCAGGTCCAGCTCGATGGTCTCGACGGAGCGACCCGTGGCCGGATTGTAGAGCTCGCCGAAGGCGGCGGCCTCCAGGGCCGGGGCGTGATAGACGCCGTCGGCGTCGTAGCAGGTCAGGGCCGCGCCGTCGCGGACGTAGGCGATGTCGGCCCGGGCGCGCAGCCAGGCGGCGTCGGCCAGGTAGGGCGGCTGGAAGGCCCCCGTGCCCATGAAGCCGTCGGCGACGGCCCCGGCGAACAGCTCCTGGCAGCCGGTGAGTTCGTTGGTGGGGTCGTTGTCGTAGAAGGCGTAGCCCTCGGCCTCGGCGACGTGCTCGGAGTCGAAGGGCGGCTCCATGAACCATAGCACGTCCTCTTCCTCGCCGTCCTCGTCGGGGACCGCCACGGCCACGCCGCCGGAGAGGTTGACCCGCTCCCAAGGATCGCGCAGGCGCAGCAGCTTGCCGGCGGCGGTCAGTGAGCCGCCGTCGAGGCGCAGCAGGGCGTTGTCGGGCTGGAGGAAGATGTCGCCGTTGGCGTGGACGGCGCCGTCGAGGCGAGTCTCGCCGGAGCCGCAGAGGGCCAGATCGGCGGCGGAGAACAGCAGGAAGGACTCCAGGGGCTGGGTGCGTCCGGAGACGCGCAACCGCCGGCGCACGGGATTGCCGATGGTCGTCAGCACGGCCTCGACCTCGATGGTGAAGCCGCGCAGGTTCTCGTCGTCATACCAGCAGACGACGCGCAGCTCCTCGGGCACCCCGGCGCCGCTGAGGGCGCCGTGGGGGTCGCCGGGCGCCCAACTCCAGACGTAGGACCCGTCGTCGAGGTTGCGCCGCAGACCCTCGTCGTCGCCCTCGTCGTCGATGACGGCGACGACCTCGCCGGTGGTCGGGCTGGTGATCGTCGGGCTCAGAGGGCGCTCGGTATTGGGCTCCAGCTCGCCCTCCGGCGTCAGCACGTGGGTCGAGGCGCCGTTGAAGCGGGTGGCGGCCAGCTCGCGGAAGGCCAGGTTCCAGCCGGATTCGGCCAGGGCCTCGCACTGGACGGCCAGGCGGGCGTCGGCGGCCGAGGCGGTTTCGTAGTGGGCCAGGGCCAGCAACAGGGCGGCCACGGTGGAGAGCACGGCCAAGACGATCAGCGCCATGGCCAGGGCCACGCCCCTCTCGTCTGTAAGAACCGCCCTCATCGGGCATCGGGGGCGGGTTGGGGTCGCAGCGCCTCCAGCCGGCGACGGATCAGGGTGGGGCAGTCCACCAGTTCGCGCCAACTGCAGGCGCCGCAGACCTCGCCGGGGTCAACGGCGGCGAAGGTCCGGGCCAGAGTGCCGTGCAGGGCCCCGGCGCTGTGGATGCCCGGGGTCAGCCCCGTGGCCGCCAGCACCCGCCGGTCCATAGCCCGCACCCCGGCGCCGTCGCGGCCGCAACCGGCGGTTTCGAGCTCCGGGCAGGCCCGGCAGGCGTCGTCGGGTCCCTCGACGAGACGGATGGTCATTGCGGGATCGAGATAGCGGCGCTGGAGCTCGCGCATCCGGGCGACGAAGCCCGACGAGTAGCCCCGGCCGATGAAGGCCAGCAGACAGAGCAGGTGGTGGGGACGCAGCTCGAGGGCGGCGGGGGTCACTGCTGATCCTGCTTGCTCTTGCGGCGCCGGCCGCGGCGACCGGTGGAACGACGACGGGTGTCCTTGAGATCCTTGACCTGCAACTCGTCGAAGGGCATCGTCGGGTTGGTCTGGATGATGATCCGGCGCTGGAACTCTTCGCTGAGCCGGTTGAGCATGTCCTGGTAGCGGGTCTTGAGCAACTGGGCCACGTGGGGGTTGCAGAGCAGTTGCACCCGGTTGGAGTCGCTCTTGGAAAGTCCGCGCTTGAGGGTGCTCTCGGTCTTGAGGATGATGTTGCGCTCGGCGAGAACCAGGCCCGAGCCGCCGCAACAGGGACACTTGTCGGTCATCTGCGAGGTGACGCTTTTACGCACCCGCTTGCGGGTCATCTCGACCAGCCCCAGGTCGCTCATCTTGCGCACCCGGTGCTTGGTGCGGTCCCGGGAGAGAGCCTTGTTCAGGCGCCGGACGACGTTGTCGCGGTGCTTGGCGACCTCCATGTCGATGAAGTCGAGGATGATGATGCCCCCCAGATCGCGCAGGCGCAACTGGCGGGCGATCTCGTCGGCGGCCTCCAGGTTGGTCTCGTAGACCGTCTTCTCCAGGTTGTGCTTGCCGACGTTCTTGCCGGTGTTGACGTCGACGGAGATCAGGGCCTCGGTCTGCTCGATGACCAGATAACCGCCGCACTTGAGCCAGACCTTGCGGTGGGTGATGCGCTCGATGTCCTTCTCGACGCCATAGGCCTCGAAGATGGGGTAACGGCCCGAGTAGTGCTCGATCCGGGCGCCCAGGTCGGGGGCCACCCGATGGGAGAACTCCTTGATGCGGTTGTAGACCCCGCGGTCGTCGATGACCACGGCGTCGACCTCGTCGGAGACGACGTCGCGCACCAGGGAGAGCACCAGGCCGAGGTCGTCGTGAACCAGGGCCGGGGCCTCGACCTTGTTGGCCCGGCGGACGATCTCCCGGGCCTGGCGGTTGAGGTAACGCATCTCCTGGCGCAGTTGACGCTTGGAGGCGCCCTCACCGATGGTGCGAATGATGAAGCCGGTCTTGCCGCTGCGCAGGTCCTTTACCAGGCCGCGCAGGCGGTTGCGTTCCGAGGAGGATGATATCTTGCGGCTGACGCCGACGTGGTCGGCGTAGGGCATCAGGACGAGAAAGCGCCCGGCCAGGGTGATGTTGGTGGTCGCCCGGGGGCCCTTCTTGCCGATGGGTTCCTTGGTCACCTGGACCAGGATGTCCTGGTCGCGGTTGAGAATCTCTTCGATGGGGGTGTGTTTACCGCGGCGGCGGTCGTGCTGGTAGTCCTCGTCGAGGAAGTTGCCGATGTCGTGGACGTCGGTAACCAGATCCTCGGCGTGGAGGAAGGCGTTGCGGTCCAGACCGATGTCGATGAAGGCGGCCTGCAGGCCGGGGAGGATCTCGCTAACCCTGCCCTTGTAGATGTTGCCGACGATGCGGGTGGTGCCCGCCGGTTCGGTCATGATCTCGACCAGGCGGCCGTCCTCGAGAGCGGCCACCCGCGTCTCCAGCGGGGAGACGTTGACTAGGATTTCCTTTTTCAAATAAAACCTCTGCGCTGGGGCGGCGGAGCGGCGGTGCAAAGACCCCCGCCGTCGCCCGGAAGCTGGCGTCGGTCGGGGGATCGTTGAAACGCCGGAATGCGTCCACCGTCATCTAAACCTGGTCGGGGCCGGAGACGGGTGAACGACGCCGGGGGCGGGAACGAGGCGGGGAACGGTAGGCTGCGGGGAGCGAATGTCTTGGTCGAAGGCGCTGCGGCGCCGGCGGTCGGCGACGTCGATCAAGCGCGGTTCCCCGGCAGGTCGGCGGGACGGCCGCACCGTCGCTGCCTGCGGACGGTGGGGTTTTCCCGGGCCGGGTGATGCTGAACGGTGCGGCTGCGGTCCCCGGCGGGATCGAACCGTTTCCGCCGCTGCGACCATCGGGGTCGGACACCGCCGGGCTGGTTCGCACCACCGCCCAGCAAGTCGGCTAAAAGACGGGTCGAACCCGGCAGTCGGGCGGTCCGGTCAAACACCGCGTCGGCGCCGCGCTGATTCGCGCTGATCCGTGCTGATCCGTGCTGATCCGCGCTAATCCGCGCTAATCAATGTTAATGACGGCGCGCCCGATACCGCACTCCAACCGACCGCTCCAGCCTTCCGATTCTCCGGCGTCGTTACGTCCGCACCCGCGGGGTCGCGTCCGCTCGGCCGGTTAACAAAAGGTCAAACGGGTGAAGAGGTGGAAGTCGAAAGAGACTGTCAAAGGGCTGAATAACGGCTGTGAAACTGAAAAATGGATGAATCCGGTGTGCGTTCGCTCAGTCTGGTTGAACAACCGTCGGTCAATCGTCAGTCAATCGTCAGCCAACCGTTAGTCAACCGTCAGTCAGCCGTCAGCATCGTCAGTGAAGGTTGAATTTAGTATAAAAGACAAAAAAAGTCAACGGGTTAGCGGTGCCGAAGACCCCCGGCGCCCTCACTGCAGGTAGCCCAGGGAGCGCAGGCTCTCCAGGGCGGCGTCGATGCTCTCCGGCTCCAGGGCCGGCAGCCGGTAGGGACCGTAGCCCGCCACTCGGCGCGGCTCGTCCTCGACCAGGTCGGAAACGGCCGGCGGCTCGCCCGGCAGGTCCTCGGCCAGCGGCACACCGCAGAGGCAGAACAGCAGGGCGGCGGCGTCGTAGAGATCCAGACAGCGCGTCTTAGTCGGGGGTGGGGGACCGTCCAGACGGGACAGCCACAACTCCCCACCCCCGCCCGCGTCGGGCTTGAGCACGACGACGACGACGGGGGCCTCTCCGATCCCGGCGGCCAGTCCACGGTAGTTGGCCAGCACCTCGGCGACGGCGGTATCGACGGCGGTGGGCGGCGGGATCTCGACACCCAGACGGCGCGCCCGCTCGCGGCCGTTTAACAGCTGCAACAGCAGCCGCGGGGGACGCTGCGGGACGGCCGACCAGTCGGCCGGAAAGACTGAACCCGGCGGCGGCTCCGCACCCCGACCGACGGCGGCCTGGGCGACGTCGGTGAAGATCTGCAAACCGGCGACCCCGCGGGCCGGGTAGGTGGCCCACCAGTTGAAGACCGAGGCGGCGGCGTTTCCGGGGGCGCCGGCCACGAGCTCCCACAGCGGCGGTTCGCGCCAGTCCCGGCTGGTCACCGGCATCCGCTCGGCCAGGCCGATCAAGCGCCAGAACGCGGAGTAGAGCCCACCCAGCCCCAGGCCGTCGCCGCGCAATTGCAGCGGCGAGTGGATCCCGGTCACAGCCAGGGAGCTCAGCTCCGTAATCCCGTGACGACGCGGCGGACGGCCCGTCACCAGGGTGGCCCAGCTCTGGGCCGGTGATACGCCGGGCTTGAACTCCAGCCCGTAAACCAGGGAGGTCGCGCGCAGCCCGCGCAGCGTCGGCGTCGTCTCGTCGACGGCGGCGGGCTCGAGGTAGTCGACGGCCAGGCAGAGCACCGGCGGACCCGACGCCAGGGTGTAATCGACGGCGGCCTCATCCTCGTCCAGCCGCGCCAGCACGGCGACCAGGGCCAGCACCGCCAGGCCGGCGCCGAAGAAGAGGATCTCGCGCAACCGGCGCTTCATCAGCCAACGCCCGCCGAGGTAGAAACCGGCGACCAGGGAGCACAACCGGTAGGCCAGCAGGCCCAGCCCGACGGCGGCCGCCAAAAACAGCAGGCTGACCAGCGTCGGCGCTGCCTCGACGACGAAGACCCGCCCCGCCAGCCACCAGCCGGCCGCCGAACCGCCGAAGACCAGAACGTTCAGGGCGGCCCAGCCGATACGCAGGATCGACGCCCGGCGCTCCGACAACGGCCGTGAGCCGGCGAACTGCAGCGCCAGGGTCAGCAGGGCGAAAGCTGCGGCGCTGACGACGAGGCCCGGGAGAAAGCAGTACAGCGCCAGCAACAACCCCTCGCCGAAATCGACCAGATAGGCGGCGTTGGCCTGCACCAGGGCCAGGGCGCCCCAGGCCGACCACAACCCGCCCAGCAACACCCAGCAGCGCAGCGCAGCGCCCCAGAGTCCGGCGCCTCCCGGCGCCCCGCCCCCCCCGACGACGAAGCGTTCGACGGGATTGCGCAGGTAGCCCAGCTCGCGCAGACGCGCACGGATCTGTTCCAGATCGTCTTTCATCGCCTGATATCGCACCCGCGGTTGACGTCACCCAAGCCCGGCGATGTTAAACCTGGACACCGAAGCTGTCAACCGGGGCGACGCCGCGCCGTCCCGCCCGTCGACCGCCCCGCCGCGGCCCGCCAAGCCAGCCCCGCCAAGGTTGTTGCGCACGGCAACGCTTTTTATTATCCTCTATGGCACATGCACACGGAGGACTGACACTGTGGGCGACATCTTCAAGAAACGGGTTCATCCCGGTCGGGGAAGACTGATCGTTCAAATCGTCTTCCTGCTGGCGGCCCTCGGGCTGCTCACCTGGTTCGCCCTCTGGGTGGCCTCCCTCGAAGACCGCGCCGAGGAGGGTCCGGCCCACCCCGCACCCGTCGAACTCTACACCCCACACCTGGGCTATATCGAGCTGGCCCACACCGTCCGTATCGGAGCGGCCGGGATTCACACCGCGGCCCTGTCCCTGCTGCTGCTGGTCCTGCTGAGCAGTATCCTGCTCAAGAAAACCTTCTGTAGTCACGTCTGCCCCATCGGCACCCTGTCCGAGGGGCTGTGGTGGCTGGGCCGCAAGATAACCAAGGGCCGCGACCTGCGTCTGCCCGCCTTCCTCGACCTGCCCCTGCGCCTGGCCAAGTACGCCCTGCTGGTCTTCTTCCTGGTCAAGGTCGCCGGACTGACCGCCGAGACCCTGCACCTGCTGACCCACTCCCCCGCCGTCAAACTCAGCGACCTGCGCATCTGGTACTTCCTCACCGACGGTCCCGCCTGGCTGTACTACCTCCTGGGCGCCCTGGTCCTGATCTCCCTGTTCGTCCCCCGCTTCATCTGCCGCTACCTCTGCCCCTACGGCGCCCTCCTCGGCGCCGCCTCCATGCTCAGCCCCGTCAAGATCCACCGTGACAGCTCACGCTGCGCCCTGGGTTGCCGGGACTGCGACAAGGTCTGCCCCGCCTGGATCAAACTCGACCGCGTCGAAACCGTCGTCTCCGACGAATGCCACCTCTGCCTGCGCTGCGTCGACAACTGCCCCGTCCCCGGCGCCCTGCAGGTCAAGCTCGTCGGTAAACGACAGCTACCCGGCTGGCTGGTGCCCGTCGGCGTCGTGGCCGTCTTCGCCATCGGCGGCGCCGTGATCCTCGCCGCCGGCGGCTTCCGGGCCGCTCCGCCACGCGAGGAATACCTGGCCCGCATCGGGCAGATCCACTACCCCCTCTACGACCTGCGCCTCGGCGCTCCCAACGTCCCCGCCGAACCCACACCCTACGACGACCGTATGCTGGCCGCCCTGCGCGAGTTCAAACCCAAACCGCGCAAGGTCCTGGAGTTGATCCCCGTCAACGACCTGCAACTGGGCGCCGCCGCCGCCAGCCTCGGCCAGGACCTCGGACCACCCGACCAGCCCTGATAATGACGCCCCGATCCGCTATACTTATACTATCCTGACCGAGGAGTTACCGCTCCTCTTTTGAGTTGCCGGTGAGCGGATCGTTCACCACGGACCATCCGCCCGGAGCGAGCCCGCCGGCGGCCCGGACAAACCCGCCGCAGCCCGACAAACACCCAAACCCCGCAGCGCCGGAACCGGCACGGTTTTTGCGGAGGCGGACCGTTGCCGCCGCTCCAACGGTCGCCGAGATGCAAAAAC
>WJLX01000018.1 GCA_014728225.1 Candidatus Coatesbacteria bacterium
GGCTGGGTCTTGCGACCCCGCCGCGGCTGGTTCTTCAACAGGCTTCCGCTGCTGCCAGGCAACGGGCGGCGAGTGAGCTAGGTGCCCTCCTCCCAGGAGGCCAGGTATCGGCGCTGGCGCTCGGTCAGTACATCGAACGTCACGCCCATGCTCTCCAGCTTGAGCGCGGCGATGCGCTGATCTATCTCCTCGGGGATGACGTGGACGGTGTTGTCCAGCTCACGGCCGTGCTGGAGCAGGTACTCGGCGGAGAGGGCCTGGCCGCAGAAGGACAGGTCCATCACCTTGGCGGGATGGCCCTCGGCGGCGGCCAGATTGACCAATCGGCCCTCGCCCAGAATGAAGACGGAATGGTCCCCCGGCAGTTTGTACTCGACCAGGCTGGTGCGGATCTCCCGCCGCTCGACGGCGTAGTCGCGCAGGGCGGCGACCTCGAGCTCGACGTCGAAGTGGCCCGCGTTGGCCACGATCGCCCCGTCCTTCATCTTCTTGAAATGTTCGACGGTGATCACGTCGCGGTTGCCGGTGACGGTGACGAAGATGTCTCCCAGCTCGGCGGCCTCGTGCATCGGCATGACCCGGAAGCCGTCCATCACGGCCTCGAGGGCCCGTACGGGGTCGACCTCGGTGACGATGACGTCGGCGCCCTGGCCGGCGGCCCGGGAGGCCACGCCGTGACCGCACCAGCCGTAGCCGGCGACGACGAAGGTGCTGCCGGCGATCAGGGTGTTGGTGGCCCTCAGGATGCCGTCGATCGTCGACTGCCCCGTGCCGTAGCGGTTGTCGAACAGATGCTTGGTCAGGGCGTCGTTGACGGCGATCACCGGCAGACCGAGGGCGCCGTCGGCGGCCATCGCCCGCAGGCGGATGACCCCGGTGGTCGTTTCCTCCGTCGAGCCGTGGAGCTTCTCGATCAGCGGCTTGTACTCCTTGTGCAGCGTCGAGACCAGATCGGCGCCGTCGTCCATCGTCAGGTCGGGCTCCGCGTCCAGGCAGGCCCGCACGTGGCGGTAGTAGGTCTCGTTGTCCTCGCCGTGGACGGCGTAGACGTTGATCCCGTAGTCCTCGACCAGGCTGGCCGCCGTGTCGTCCTGGGTCGAGAGGGGGTTCGAGGCGCAGAGGTGGACCTCGGCGCCGCCCGCCGCCAGGGTCCGCGCCAGGTTGGCCGTCTCCGTGGTCACGTGGAGGCAGCAGGCGATGATCAGCCCCTCGAGGGGTTTCTCGGCGGCGAAGCGCTCGCGCACCAGGCGCAGGGCGGGCATCTGCCGCTCGGCCCATTCGATGCGTAGCTTGCCCCGCGCGGCGAGGCTCTTGTCGGCTATGTCACAGGTCACGGGCGGCTCCTTTAACAATCACTATCGTTGGAGTAAGAATGTGTGGGTACGCCAAGCACCTTGCAGTATAGCTCATCCCGGGCTGGACCTCCAGGGGGGGGATTAAAGCACCTTGAACCAGAAGCCAAATTGAACTAGGCTATATATGGTAAATTAGTATCGCTGGCTCATAAAAGAGCAGTATTGCTGACATATTCTGTCATCGGCAAGTGGAAGAGCGAAGTGAAAAGCTGTTCCTTTCGCATCGTTTCTTCCAACATCAGGGGAGGTTGCAATGGGCTCGAAACCAACACTCTTGATCCTGCTGGCAATAGGCGCTTCGGCATACAGCGGTGAATGGATCATCGAAACTGTTGATGAACAGGGCGACGTGGGCAGTTTCTCCTCTCTCGCGCTTGACGAACACGGTTACCCCCACATCGCCTACTTCGATTACGCGGACTGGGATCTGCGCTACGCCTATTGGAACGGTGTGGCCTGGCAACACGATATTGCGGATGAAGATGGTGCTGTGGGTTTGGACCCCAGTATCGATCTGGACAGCGAGGGTTGTCCCCACATCTCCTACCTGGATTACTCGAACGGCTATCTCAAGTACGCCCACCTGTCCGAGGGAACCTGGGAGGTCGAGATCGTCGATGATGACGGTTGTTCCGGCTGGTACAGCTCGCTGCGCTTGGACAGCTCGGGCCGGCCGCATATCTCCTATTACGGAGGTTCAACCAACAACCTCGAGTATGCCGAGAAGATCGAAGGTGTTTGGCATTTGGAGACTGTCGATGCTCAAGGCTACCGCGGTACGTATACCTCCCTGATGCTCGATGAGAACGACAATCCGCATATCTCCTACTACAACATCACTGACGAAGATCTGATGTATGCCGTGCACCAAGGTGGTGGCTGGCAGATCCAGACAGTCGATTCGGCCGGCGAGGTCGGCCGATACACTTCGATCGCCCTGGATTCCTCGGATAATCCTCACATCTGCTACTATGACTCGGGCGTCCACCATGACCTCAAGTACGCTTACCGGGAAGGTGGGCAGTGGCTGTATGAAGTCGTTGATTACGCCGGAGATGTCGGCTATGATTCATCCTTGGCGATTGACGAGGGCGACCGGCCCCATATCTCATATTTGGCCGCCCCCGATATCGACCTCAAGTACGCGGTCGATGAGGGCGACGGCTGGTGGTTGGAAACAATCGACGCCGAAGGTCGGGTGGGTTACTATACCTCCCTGGCCCTGGATCGAGACGGCAACCCGTGTATCTCGTACATGGATAACGACGCCAAGGACCTGAAATATGCCTATTGGGAGCCTGATGCTGCGGTAGACGATCTTGTTCTCGATTCCCATTCAACCGATGACGGAATCCTGCTTGAGTGGTGGATTTCGGGGATCGATCCCCATTGTATCCGGATATTCCGGGAGGTTGACGGAGGTCCGATTGCACCAGTCAGCAGGCCAGTACCAGGCAATAACCGTAGCTGGTTGGATCGGGATGCAGAATCCGGGCATCGCTATCGGTACTGGTTGTCGGCAATCTATGACAGCGGTGACGAGGTACGATACGGCCCCACTGAAACACTCGAAATGCCGCCCTTTTCATCAGGGGTGCAGATGGCCGTCCCCTATCCCAACCCCGCTCCAGCGATGGTGTTACTCGGTTTCTCTCTGCCCGAGAGCACGAATATTGAAATGACGGTCTATGATTTGGCCGGGCGTCGCGTGGAAACGCTGCGGGACGGCTTCTGTACCCGCGGGGATCATCGTTTGGCCTGGAACTGCTCGGATGACTCATGCGGTATGTATCTGATCGTTCTGCGGGTAGGTTCAGCTGTTGAGGTTCAACGAGTGTTGGTTTGTAGATAGGCGCTGTCACCGATAAACAACGGCGGGTGCGAGGCCCGCCGTTGTTGTATCGCTTATTCAGACATCTCAAACCGCGTTCTGCAGGTCCTTGACGGCGTCCGTTTTCTCCCAGGTGAACTCGGGTAGCTCGCGGCCGAAGTGGCCGTAGGCCGCCGTTTTCTGGTAGATGGGCCGCAGCAGGTCCAGGCGCTCGATGATCGCCCTGGGCCGCAGGTCGAAGACCTGACGCACCGCCGCCTCGATGACGCCCTCGTCGACCTCGGCCGTGCCGTAGCTGTTGACCAGCACGCTGACCGGCAGGGCGACGCCGATGCAATAGGCCAACTGCAGCTCGAGCTGTCTGGCCAACCCGGCGGCGACGATGTTCTTGGCGATGTAACGGGCCATGTAGCTGGCCGAGCGGTCGACCTTCGAGGGGTCCTTGCCGGAGAAGCAGCCGCCGCCGTGGGCGCCGTGGCCGCCGTAGGTGTCGACGATGATCTTGCGCCCGGTCAGCCCGGTGTCGGCCTGGGGACCGCCGAGGATGAACTGACCCGTGCCGTTGATCAGGATCTCGGTGTTGGCGTCGAAGAGGTCGGTGTCGATGACCTCACCGATGACGTGCCGTTTTATCAGGTCGCGCAGGTCCTCTTCGGCGATCTTCTCCGAATGCTGGGCGGCGATGACCACGTGGGAGACGCGCTGGGCGGTGCCGTTCTCGTACTCGATCGTCACCTGGCTCTTGCCGTCGGGGCGCAGGTGGGGGATCAGTCCCGCCTTGCGCGCCTCGGCCAGACGCTGGGCCAGTTTGTGGGCCAGGGAGATGGTCAGCGGCATCAGCTCCGGGGTCTCCGTGGTGGCGTAGCCGAACATCAGTCCCTGATCGCCGGCGCCCTGCTCGTGGTCCGAGCTCTCATCGATGCCCTGGGCGATGTCGGGCGACTGCTCGTCGATGGCCGACATCACGCCGATGGAGTGATGGTCGAAGCCCATCCGGGCGTCGGTGTAACCGATGCGTTCGACGGTCTCGCGGACGACCCGGGGGATATCGACGTAGCCGTCGACGGAGATCTCCCCGGTAATGAAAGCCATCCCCGTGGTGACCATGGTCTCGCAGGCCACCCGGGCGTGTTTGTCTTGTCGCAGGGCGTCGTCGAGGACGCCGTCGGAGATCTGGTCGGCGACCTTGTCCGGGTGTCCCTCGGTCACCGATTCCGAGGTGAAGAAGTGGTGTCGGTTGGTCATCTGAGCCTCCGTTATTAAACACCTCAGCACTAGAAAAACGTCCACTCATTATAACACAAACCGCCGGGCCCGCCCGGGCGCGTCACCCAGAGCCGCGGAGGGGCAACCGCGGCGCCGCGGGGGTGGGTTGCGCGCGGGGATCGCACGTCCGCGGACGGACGACGCCCCGGGGCGTTATCGGCTGACCACGAACCGCCGGGCCGCGGCTGCGCCGGCTCCCTCGAGGCGGGCGAGGTAGATCCCCTGAGGGTAATCCCCGATGTCGAGGAGCAGGGAATGTCGACCGGGAACGGCCTCGAGGGGCTGCGTTGAAATCCGGCGGCCGGAGAGGTCGTAGACGGTTAGCGTCGCCGAGGAGCAGCCCGCGGGCAGGGTGTAGCAGAGCGTCAGGGTGTCCCGGGCCGGGCTGGGAAAGGGCACGGCCAGGCTCAAGCGCTCCGCGGTCTCCGGCGCGACGACGTCCTCCGTCGGGCCAAATCTGTTTACTCGGCCTGTTGTGTCCGTTGCCTCGAGCCAATAAACGTAACTCTCACCGGGCTCTATGTCCCGGTCCAGCCAGCGGTTAACCGTGCCGTCGAGAGCCCCCGAAACGTCGACGGGATACTCCTGGCCGCGTAGAACGCGTAATGCGGCGGGAGGATCCCCCTCAACCCTCCAGTCGACCAGCAGGCCGCCGTCGTCAATGGTGGCCGTCAGCCTGATGTCGGCGATCTCCGTTTCGGGTTCGGCGGCGGCGACGATCTGCAGGTCGCCGTCGACGAACTGCTGCCAGGCCGTGGTCAGGCGTCCGTCGCCGGCGACGGTCACGGCGGGGTCCCAGCTCTGAGAACCGCTTTCGCTCAGCCGCTCGGGATTTTGCCAGCCGTCGTCGTACTCGCAGATGTATGCGCCGCGGTCGCTTCCATCATCGGCCCAGAAGACGCAGACCACGCCGTCGGCGCCCTCGGCCGGTCGGGGACGGTGGGCGGCCAGGCCGTCGTCGGTCAAGCGCACGGGGGGCTGCCAGCCGTCGCCGGGGTTGCGGCTGACGTAGACGGCGGTGGTTTCCTCGTAAAGGTCCTCGAAGGCGCACCACAGCGTGCCGTCGGCGCTACGCAGCAGCTCGGGGTGGGCCGGGTTGTCTGCGGTGCCGGGCAGGACCTCGGGCGCGGACCAGCCCGCGCCGTCGTCGTGGCGCAAACGGATCTCGCAGGCCGTGTTGTTATCGCGGCCCTGGTAGGCCAGCCGGAGGCCGCCGGCGCCGTCGGGACAGAGGGCGGGCTCGGCGCCCCGATCGGCACCCAGCCGCACCGGCTCACTCCAGGAGCCTGTGTAGCTGCTGGTCATAAGGTAGCAGCCGCTGCCGGTCCACTTCTGCCAGACTAGGCGCAGCTCGCCGTCGACGGCGCACAGGGCGGGGTAGAGGTCGTAGCCGTCGAGGCGGCGGATCTGCTGGGGCGTGGTCCAGCCCGCGCCGTCGTTCACGCTGTGGTAGAGGTCGTAATCGTAGGTCTCGGAGCCGAAGCGGGAGAAGACGCAGTGGACCTCGTCGCCGTCGCGGGCCAGGGCGGGGCCGTACTCCCAGTAGGTGGCGCTGTCCAGGGACGCCGGGGAACTCCAGCCGTCGGCCAGCTCGCTGACGTAGACGCTGGAGCGGCCCTGCTCGGCCGAGACCCAGGCGCACCAGGCACCGCCGGTGGTGCCGACGAGGACCGGGGCGACGTCGGAGTGGGGACTGGTCGAGACCTCGGCCCAGTCCTCGAAATTCGCGTTGCGCGGCGCCGGACGCCGCCAGCCGGTCAGGGGCCGCTCGCGACTCCCGCCGTGCAGGGTCAGGGTGCCGTCGCCGAGGATGTTTAGGCCGTAGTACCAGGCCTTGTAATAGGCGCTCATCCCCGGATAGATGTTGTTCTGGGACCAGTCTTCGTAGGCCTCGCCGATGGACAGCCCCGTACTCAGCGGAACGTAGAACTCGTCGTGGCTGAGCATCGAGCCGGTCTTGGCGCTGCCCAGGGAGACCAGGCCGGGACCTTCGTGGAAGATGTACCAGTTGCCGATGTTGTCGAACTCGACGAAGCGGGTGCAGGAGCAACTGAACAGGTTGACGAAAACGGCCTCGGGGAGCAGGGCCTCGATCTCGTAGTTGAAGACGCTGCCGGCGTAACCGCCGGGAACCTTGAAGGTATGGCCCCAGGGCGAGGAGTGACTCATCAGGTGGACGAACTCGTAGCCCTCGGTGTAGCGTTCCAGCAGGTGGTCGGCGGTGGTCGTGCCGTAGCTGTTGTAGACGGTCAGATCACCGTAGGCCTCGTCCAGGCCGTCCTCGTAGCCGTAGTAAGCCCAGTCGTCATCGTTGTAGGCCAGGGCGCGGTCGGGAACGCCCAGGCCCGCCGTACGGTATTGATGGTTCTTGGCGAAGTAACCGCGCAGCAGATCTATCTCCAAACCGAAGGTCTGTTCCCGGGCGCTGATCCGGGCGACCCAGAGCTCCGGGGTCAGGTCGCCGGTGTGGGAGTCCAGCAGTCCGTCGCCGTCGTTGTCGGCCCAGACGCCGTCGAGGTCCATGTAGTACAGGTCGCAGGGGAACTCCTCGTGGGTCAGGTAACCCCAGTCGGGCTCGTCCATCTCGAACCATGGCACCGGTAGCTGGCCCAGCAGGATGACGCCGTCGGCGCCGGCCCCCTGGATGACCGAGCGGACCGCGGCGGCGTCACCGCCGGTGTAGAGCCGCTCGTCGACGCTCCAGCCCTCGGCGGACAGATCGGCGTACCAGGTGACCAGCTCTGAGTCCAGCGCCGCGCTGAGGCGGTCCTCGACGATGACCAGCAGGTCGCCGGCGGCGCGGCCGGCGGGCGGATAGGCCCTGCGCCCGGACTCCACACCGTCGCCGTGGGCACGCTCGGGATTGGCTTCCAGCCAGGCGACGCCGCTCAGCGGCTCCCGACCGAGGGGATCGACCCAGCGGGGGATGACCGGTTCCTCGGCGACAGTGAGTCTAGGCAGAGCTGAGAAACAAACGAGAATGATGAAGCAGAAGGTCCGGCGCATGGGCTCTCCCGGGATCAAGCGGTTCGCAGGTCGGTGGGGTGGTCAAGCTATCGCATAAAAAACGGCTCCGGTCAACGTCGGGAGTTTACCGCTTGACCCCGGCTCACGGACACCGCCTTCGGCAACACCCTGGATCTTCGGCCGGGGTTGGAGTGCCCCGACCTGGATAACGCAATAATCGCTTAAGGGTCGCCCCGTGGGCTGAAACCCCTGCGGGCCGCCGCGGATGTCATTCGGGGTCGATTCGGTGACGCCCCAACGGCGGGGGAGCGGAGACCCCGCCCTACAGGGTTATCTGTTAGCGGTTGGGATAGCTTAACGCCCATGGGTCGTCATATGTGTGATTGTCTTGTCTTCACGAGAGTTGACGGGATGCCGTCACGTCACGGGCAATGGAGGCGCTGTGGCCGCCGGATCAAAGGGTAATCCCGCCAGGCGCGTCAAGTGTGCGAAGCGCAACTACCGCTATCACTAAGGTTAGGCGACGGGCGGCGGAAGTGCGAGCGCCGTAGAACAGCGCGAGTTGATCGCCGCGCTGTTGGGGCTTGAAGCAACCGCAGCCGGGAAGGCCAAGAGGGTCGGCGTCCATCCCAACACATTCGGCAAGTACTAGCGTATCGTCGCCGATCGGGAGGCCGAGCTGGACTCGATCGTCTACTTCGACGGCTGGAAGGTCTGTAACTAGCCGTCACTCAATGGATTACATCACAAGCGCATCAACCCTGGCAAGGCCCTGGTCAATGGCAGGGTGCATATCAAGGGCCTCGAGAGCTTCCGGGGCTATGCCAAACGCCGGCGAAAGGCCCACCACGGCAATTTTTAAGCGCAACTTCAGTCTCTCTATCAGGCAGATGGAGTTCAGATTCAACCAACGAAACGATCCCGGCAGGCTAGATTACCCCAACAGCAGCCTGATTGGTCCATGATCGTATGTGATCCCAAGCGGTTTTTTTAGCGATCGGTAATCGACTTTGGAGCACAGGCTCTTCAGCCTGTGTCCGCCGGGCCTCTGTTCTCGGCGATTCTATCCCGCCCTGACGCTATGTACAACGGGCGGCTGGTGACAGCCGCCCCTGCGGGTTTCTCGAAGGTCTAAGAAGCGCTCCTGTAGGGGCGGGATTGAAATCCCGCCGGGTTGACGAGGCGATATGCTCCGGGACATGTTTCGGCGCCGGTGGGGGGATCGTTGATCCAACCCGACGACAACCGTCGGGCTAGCCCGCCTCGCGCTCCAGGATCAGCGTCACCGGGCCGTCGTTGACCAGGCTGACGCGCATGTGAGCGCCGAAGACGCCCTCGGCGACCCGGAAGCCCTTGTTCCTCAACAGCTCGGCGAAGCGGGTGCACAGCGGCTCGGCGATCTGGGGCGGGGCGCTGTTGACGTAGCTGGGCCGCCGGCCCTTGCGGCAGTCGCCGTAGAGGGTGAACTGACTAACGACGAGGAACTCGCCGCCGACGTCGGCCAGGGAGCGGTTGAGCTTGCCCTCGTCGTCGCGGCAGACCCGCAGGTTGGCCACCTTGTCGGCCATCCACGCCAGCACGGCCTCGTCGTCCGTCGGGGCGACGGCCGTCAGCAACAGGTGACCGAAACCGATTTCACCGACGGTCTCGCCGTCGACCTCGACGGCGGCCCGACTGACGTGCTGGAGAACGACGCGCATACTGCCGGACTCCCGGGATTAAGCGGTTGTAGCGTTGGGTTGAGGCGTTTGATTGGGACTGCTCGATCAGGAAGGTGCGTTTGCAGCAAGGGCGAAGGACCTTCTGGCCGTGTGAGACGACGTTGAAGTCGGCCGCGGCGGCCGGGCCGGTGCGCAGGGAGCAACTGCATACCGCGTAGTCGCGGCCGCGGTGTCGGAGCCGCCGTCAACCGGGTGTTGTTGTTGCAGCAGGACTGGGGAGCGCGAGTTCCTGCGGCGGACGAAGGGGTTGAGCCGGTTCGAGCTGCACATCAGCGCCTTGCAGTTGCTCTGGGTGATGCACCCGGCGGCCTGGCCGGTCGAAGGCGTGTTCGACCTTCGCAGGGCTGGGGGCGGAGGTAGGGCGACGGCGATGGTCAGTCTCCGTCATTCTCAGGGCAGCCGTAGCAGCGGTCTGGCAAAGCACTTCAGCGTCATCAGTCTCGTCGTGTTCCGGCGCTCGGGTTGTCTGGTCGGAGCCCCGGCCGGACGCGAATCTTCGAATCTGGCGCTACGCTCGGGCAGCGTTACCGAAGACGGCCTTCCTCGGGGGTGTAAACGGTCTCGCAGTAGGGACAGACGACGACGGGGCCCTCGGGGGCCTGCTCGATGTACCGCGGGGCGACCTTGGCGCCGCAGCTGGGGCAGCGCGTGCTGACCCGGGGTGTGCGGGGGCGGCGCGGCTCCGGATGGCTGGTCCTGTGCGGTTGGAAGAAGCGGGTGGTCATCCGGAAGGACGAACCGCCCATACCCGAGCCCACCCGGCGGGCGATGCCGATGATGAAGGCCACCAGACCGATGGTGAACAGGACCCCGGCGATCCAGAAGAGGAACTCCAGGCCGGTGAAGACGCCGGCCACGATGCCCAGGGGCAGGGCGGTGCAGCCGATCACGAACAGCACGATGCCGCTCACCAGTCCCTTGTATCCGTTTCGCTTGTATCCGTTTCGCTTGTATCCGTTTCGCTCGGACCCGTTTCGCTCGGACCCGTTTCGCTCGGACCCGTTTCGCCTGGACATGTTGCCGGACATCGGATCGCTCCCGCCTCTTCGCCCCGGCGCAGGGCCGGGTCGCCGTTACCCCGGGCAATAGGCCCCCTGGATGCAAGCCGCATCTATTTTACAAAACGACGGCGGTTGTGCAAAGCGGGCTCGGTGGGGGGTTAACCCTCCGGAGGTTTTTTTGCGCCGGTCCGGGCGGCCAGCTCCTCCGGGGTGAAGGCCGCCAGATCCTCCCCCGCGTGTCGGCGCAGCCAGGCGGCTTTGTAAAAGGCCCTCGGCTCACGCTCGAGGCGGCGACGGCGCAGGAGTTGGACGATGAGGACCGTTCCGAAACCGAGGGCTCCGGCGGACATCACGGCCAGGGCGGTCCAGGCGCCCTCGACCTCGAGCATCCCGACCGTCAGGGCGGCGCCCAGGCTGAACAGCAGGGCCATCACCGGGCTGAAGAGCAGCCAAAAACGGTTGAGCCGCCGCAGGCAGGGACGGCAGTAGGCGACCTCGACGGGACGCAGGTCGTAGGAGCCGTCGTCGTCGACGGGGCGGCCGACGTAGAGGACGGCGGCAGCCGCGGTTCCCGCGCCGCAGCGCTGGCAGGTCCGCTCCTTCATCGGCGACCGAAACCGGCGAGCAGCAGCAGGCGCAGGAGCATCAGCAGGCTGGTAACCAGACCGGCGACGTAGGTCAGCGCCGCGGCGCCGAGAACCTTCCTCGCGCCGCCGATCTCGTCGGGGTCCAGGTAGCCGCCGTCGCCGAGCATCGCCAGCGCCCGGCGGCTGGCGTTGAACTCCACCGGCAGGGTGACCAGTTGGAAGACGACGGTGAAGGCGAACAGGCCGACGCCGATCCAGATCAGGGGTTCGAGGGAGAAGATCAGCCCGGCGATGAACAGGGGCAGAAAGAGCCAGGAGCCGATACGGGTGGCGGGCACGGCGGCGTTGCGCAGGTGCAGGGGGAAGTAGTCCCGGGCGTGCTGGACGGCGTGACCGACCTCGTGGGCCGCCACGCCCAGGGCGGCGACGGAGCAGGAGTGGGCTGTGTCCGGGGAGAGACGCAGCTTGCGCTTGCGGGGGTCGTAGTGGTCGGATAGCCGTCCGCCGGCGACCTCGATCTCGACATCGGCCAGTCCGGCGTCGGCCAGCAGGTGGGCGGCCGTCTGGGCGCCGCTGAGTCCCCGACGGCTGCGGATTTGCGAGTAGTGCTTGAAGCGGGACTTGATCAGGTACTGGGCCCAGAGCCCCAACAGCAGGCCGGGAACCAGCAACAGCAGTGTCCAGTCCAGGTAAAACAGCCCGAAGTACATCGGCTACCTCCGCTTATGGTCAAGACGCCCCGTGGGTCGGCCGCCGTCCCTCGTCGACGGCGCAGCCATTATACAAAACGCCGCCGCCGGAGGGGAGGTTCCCGAGCCGGCGTTTCTAGCACCGCCCTTGACCAATAGCCGCTCCACGACGCATAATAATCTATAGATTGTCAGGGACTGCTGAAGAACTCAACTAGCGGGAGGTGGGCCGGGTGACCGACAGGCGCGAATGGACCAGGCAGGGCTTGAAGGTCGTGGTGCTCAAGGGGGATATCGCCGCCCAGGAGTGCGACGCTTTGGTCAACGCCGCCAACAACCACCTCTGGATGGGCTCCGGGGTGGCGGGGGCGCTCAAGGAGGCCGGCGGACCGGACATCGAGCGTGAGGCCATCGCCAAGGGACCCATCGAGGTCGGCGCGGCGGTCCAGACGACGGCGGGACACCTGTCGGCGCGCTGGGTGATCCACGCCGCGGCGATGGGCCAGGACCTCAAGACTAACGGTGAGCTGGTCTATCGGGCGGCGCGGGCGGCGCTGGAGCTGGCCGACGAGCTGGGGGCGACCAGCATCGCCTTGCCGGCCCTGGGCACCGGGGTGGGCGGACTGGCCCTGGAGGACTGCGCCCGCTCGATGCGCGAAGCCCTGGAGGACACCGCGCCCTTCACCAACCTCGGCGAGGTCCGCTACGTCCTCTTCGGCCCCCGGGCCTTCGAGGTGTTCAGTTCCAGCTTCGCCGATGCTGTAGTCTGAACAGCACCCCTACGAAACCAGCCAGAAAACCGAGCCTTCGGGCTCGGTTTTGGTTAGTTATGGGCCTGCTGCTTTGAGGAGGAGCCAAACAAGCGATATCTAAGCTTGCTCCAGAAGCTGCTCAGATAGAGGCCGAACTGGAGGAACCCTGGTGCTTTAACGCGTCCCCAGTTGATGAGGCCGGTAATCAGGTTGCGCCACTTCATCAACCTGGGCGCCAGCCAGTTAACGAGGTTGCTTCGCCAATGGTTTTTACAATAAGCAAGGAGCTTGCGCGGGATGTAGGGGCTGGCTTCGATCAGGTAGCGTAGGGTTTTCGGCGTATAGTAGCCATTGGGATCGGTGGCGTAAAGCGGAGAATTGTAGGCATCGGCCATCCTGTCCAGATAACCGTCAGCGACGACTTTTTCATAATATTCGGTACCCGGGAAGGGCGTCAGCGAGTAGGCTCCGATGTAAAACGGTCTTTCTAGTGCGCCGATGACCTCGAGGGTGGCCAGGATATCCTCGGGGGTTTCATATATGTTATCAACCAGGGTGTCGTAGGTTTTGGTCACGCCGTACTTGGTCAGCATCTCGTCGACTTCGAGGAAGTTTTCGTTTTCCTGGAAGCGTTGATAGACGTTATGTGCCATGCGGCGAGAACCCGTTTGCAATCCCACCTCGACATGGATCAGGCCGGCGGAAGACAGTTTGGCGAGTCGCTCCTCCGTGGTGTAGGCTGGGATCAGGCGGCAGACGAAGGGTAGGTCGATGCGCTTTTTGTAGTTGTCGACGAAGTCATCGATCCATTCGTCGGAGCCCATGAAGAAGCTGTCGTCCTGGATATTGACGCCGCGGATGAAGGGCATGTTTTTCTGGGCTAGTTCCAGCTCGGTGATGCAGTTAGCGACGGAACGCCGTCGAAGATAGCCCTCGCCGTAGTGGCGCCAGAAGAAGTTGTTCATGCAGTACGAGCAGTGGTACAGACAGCCGCGGCTGGATAGCAACCTGTAGTAGCCACCCTCCCAGGTGTTGAGTCGTTTGAAGGCCGCCCAGCTCATCGGCCGTATCCCGTCACCGGAGCCGTAATAGCTGTTCTCCAGGCTGTAGTCGGGAAAGGGGACGGAGTCTAAATCGTGTTCGATATAAATGCGACCCGAGGAACGCACCGCTTCCGGATCTTCGTCGGGCAGAACGAAGCTGGGGAGGCGACGGGCGTCGGGACCCCGGTCGTCATCCAGGGCGTCTAGATAAGTTGAAAAAACGCCCTCGGCATCCGCTATGCAGACGGCGTCGGCGTGTTCCAGGCATTCACGAGGTCTGACCGTGGGATGGATGCCGCCCATAAGGACGTGACGGCCCTGACGCCGGGCGAGGTCGGCCAGCCGGATCGCCCGATAGTATTCGTGAGTCATCAGGGTGATGCCGACGACATCAATGGATAAATCATCCAGTAGCTTGACGAACCCGGATAATTCCTCCGGGGTTTCGGGGTTGATATTCTGATACGACGGGCTGGGTTTATGGAAAAACAGGTTGTAAGCCTGATGTCCATCGCGCTTGGCGATAGCTGACAGAATACGGACGTTCGGTCCGTAGGCTTGATTATCAAGACATATCAACAGGACGTTTGCCATTTACCCACTCAGATGAAATCATGGAAAGTTGACGGTGATCACACTGACTCCGGTGACGGTGCGCACGTCGACGATCTCGCATTCGCGGGGCGGCAGCCCCCGGGCCGTTTTGACCCGCATGCCGGGCAGCTCGGCGGCGTCGAGTTCCACGGGCAGGTAGAGGCGGCGTTCATCGTGCCGGCCACTCTGCAGGACGCGGGCGTTGTAGATACGTCCGTCGGCGAGATGGATGACGGCTTCGCGCATGCTCCTCCGCTGCCTTGACGGAAAGGTCGATCCGGTGCCATACTGCTTTGTTAGCTGAAGCAGTATAGCATAAAGCGTGCCAAAACGTACTGTTGGTTAATAATAAACGGCTTATGGGGATGCCGATTGCTGGAAAGTTACTAATCGGGCGGGATTGCCACTAAGCCGGTGCTACGGTGGGGGTGAAAGGTAACAACAACGGGCCGATCGGCCCGTTGTTGTTGATGGTGGAGATGAGCGGACTTGAACCGCCGACCTCAGCCTTGCGAAGGCCGCGCTCTCCCAACTGAGCTACATCCCCGGGGGTTTGTTCTGGCATGCTATGAGGGCGGATTGAGCGATTTGGACGGGGTTGGGAGATTGGTCGATCCGGATCCGTTAACTCGCGTGCTGTCTTGTCAGGTTTGGCGGACTCCAGCGTAAAGATGGTGTTTTTTGGAGCGTTTGAAGGGGGTGTCATCGCGGAAAGCGATGGTGTATGCCGTTGACGGTGACTGGCGATTTAAGATGCAACGCTTGGCGTTCTGTTGATTTCGCAAGTCGTAACCGGAGCGACCAACGGGAGCGCCGATCGCGGGGGTTGGGGTGGAACGCCGTTGACGGTGGCTGGCGCTCTGAAACAGCACTCAGGGCTGCTGGCGGAGAGGGAGGGATTCGAACCCTCGAAGGAGGTTTTGCCCCCTTACACGATTTCCAGTCGTGCTCCTTCGGCCAACTCGGACACCTCTCCGTGGTTCAAGCGGTTTTGCGGCTTAATGCGGTTATTGGGCCGTTGATTGCTTGTCGTTCATTGCTCGCTGCTCGGGGGAGGGTTACTCCCTTGCACGGTTGCCGTTCGTGCTTCTTCGGCCGGCGCGGATAGCTCTCCGTGGTGTTCAGGTAAGACTGTGATTGAGGGTTCGCGGTGCTTGGTGATTGAGGCGGTGGCGCGATTGTTGCCCGGGGTTTTCGTTCCCGGTAGCGGGTGTTGGGTTGGAGCGTCGTTGCCGGTGACCGGCGCTCTGAAACTCACTCAGGGCTGCTGGCGGAGAGAGAGGGATTCGAACCCCCGGTGGGCGTAAAGCCCACAGCGGATTTCGAGTCCGCCGCATTCGACCAGCTCTGCCATCTCTCCGCGGTAGGTTGTGTTGCTTGAAGTCGTGGCGGTAGTATAAGGAACGGGTGTGGCGGCTGTCAAGGCGCAGCTTGCGGCGGGGCGGCGAGTGGTCTATGGTTGTTGGTGTAACGGAAAGGAGTCGGGATGGGTCTGCCGCGAAACGTCAGCCGTATGCGTGATTACAGCTACCGGGTCGAAGAGGGCTATGTGCCGGGGATGCGCCGGACGGCGCGGGTGTTTACCACGGAGCAGGGGCTGACCAAGGCCCACGAGGATGGTTCGTTGCGGCAGTTGGCCGAGGTGGCCTGTCTGCCCGGCGGTGTGGGCGAGGCTCTGGCGCTGCCGGACATCCATCACGGCTATGGCTTTCCCATCGGCGGGGTGGCGGCCTTCGACGCCGGGGCGGGTTTGATCAGCCCCGGCGGGGTGGGCTACGACATCAACTGCGGGGTGCGGGCCCTGGCGACGCCGTTGACGGCGCGGGACGTCAGGGAGCGGGCCGACGAGGTGGCAGATCTGCTGTTCACGGCGGTGCCCTGCGGGGTGGGGGCCTCGACGCCGCGGCAGCTCGGCCGGCGCGATCTACGCAAAGTGCTCTATCAGGGGGCGCGCTGGATGATCGAGCGCGGCCACGGGCTGTCCGGGGATCTGGCGGCCTGCGAGTCCGGGGGCGTGCTCGACGAGGCGGACCCCGAGGCGGTCTCGGACAAGGCCCTGCAGCGGGGTCGCAACCAGTTGGGCACGCTGGGCTCGGGCAATCACTTCCTCGAACTGCAGCGGGTGGCGGCGCTGTACGATGACGAGGTGGCCGCGGTCTGGGGCTTGACGGAGGTCGACCAGGTGGTGGTGATGATCCACTGCGGCAGCCGGGGCCTGGGGCATCAGGTGTGTCAGGACACCCTGAAGCGGCTGGGCGCCAAGGCAGCGGAGGCGCCGAACCGCCAACTGGTCTACGCGGAGCTCGCTTCTCCCGCAGGCCGGGCCTATCTGGGGGCGATGTCGGCGGCGGCCAACTACGCCTGGGCCAACCGCCAGCGGATCACCGCCGCGGTGCGCGGCGTGCTGTCGCGGGTTTACGGTAGCGGTGACGCCCGTTTCCCCCTGATCTACGACGTGGCGCATAATATCGCCAAGCTGGAGGAGCACGAGGTGGATGGTCGGCGGCGGCGGTTGATCGTCCACCGCAAGGGCGCCACCCGGGCCTTCCCCGCCGGGCATCCCGAGCTGCCGCGGCGGTTGCGCGAGCACGGCCAGCCGGTGATCCTGCCCGGGGACATGGGAACGGCCAGCTACCTGTTGACGCCGCTGCCGACGGTGATGGAACGCAGCTTCGGCTCGACGGGCCACGGTGCGGGACGGGTGTTGAGCCGCAAGGCGGCGGTGCGGCGTCTCAAGGGGCGCGACCTGCGCCGGGAGTGGCGGGAGCGGGGGCTGACGGTGCGCTGGGAGGGCCGCACGACCCTGGCCGAGGAGCATCCCAGCGCCTACAAGGACGTCGACGAGGTTGTGCGGGTCTGCGAGGGCGCGGGGCTGGCGCGGCCGGTGGTCCGGCTGGAACCGTTGCTGGTGGTCAAGGGCTGAGTGGCCGGGCGGATCGACCGGCGCTGCGCCGCTTGAGCGCGGGACCGGCGGACTGGGTGGCTCATCCGTAATTGGAGTTTGCTTTTCAGGCTGCCAGCCGTTGGATTGCCCGGCGGCGGAGGCCGCTGACGCTCGATAGCCTTTTCTGATCAAGGCGGTTAGCCGCCAGGTCTTGAAGCGGCGTTGTGATGTCGGCATCCCGCAAGGTGTTCGGACCAAAGCGGACCGACAATGAGCGGTTGACGCGTTCTTCTCCGCCCACCGGAGATGCTCCGTTGTTCAGCAAAAACGCGGGGACACCTTAACGCTAATGGATCATCATATATCGTGATAATCTTGTAGCCACGAGAGTTACCGGGATATTATCCTGCCACAAGTAAAGGAGGCGATCTGGCAGATGGCTTAAAGAGTGACCCCGACAGGCATGTCAAGTGTCCGAAGTGTAACTATCGCTATCAGTAGAGGTTAGGTGAGGGGCGGCGGATGTGCAAGCGCCGTAGAACAGCGCGAGTTGATCGCCGCGCTGCTTCGGCTTGAAGCAACCGCGGCCCGAGCGGCCAACAAGGTCGGCGTCCATCCCAACCAAGTACTAGCGTATCATTGGCGAGCGTATCGCCGCCGCTCGGGAGGCCGAGCTGGACTCGAGCGTCTACTCCGACGGCTGGAAGGCCTGTAACAAGCTCTCACTCAACGGCTTCCACCACAAGCGCATCAATCATGACAAGACCCCGGTCAATGGCAAAGTGCATATCAAGGGCCTCGAGAACTTCCGGCGCTGCGCCTGACGCCGCCTAAAGGCCGACCACGGCGGCTTCAAGCACAAGTTCAGGCTCTTCATCAGAGAGATGGAGTTCAGCTTCAACCAACGAAACGAGCCCTGATGATAGACTACCTAAAAGCATCCTGATTGGTCCATGATCGTGTGTGATCCCCAAAACGCGCTTAGTTTGTTTCTGGCGTAATCGACCAACGTAAACCCTCTTCGAAAACCCTCTTTGAAAACCCTCTTTCCAGCGTCCGGCCCTGCGCGACCCAGCCTCGTCGCCCGCTTCCACCCGCGCAGCGCCAGCTCCAGTAAACCTGTCGACTTCAACGGAGATCAACGATGCCGCGAAACTACGACGTCATCGTCGTCGGCGGCGGCGCGGCGGGCTTGACCGCCGCCCTGAACGCCGGGCGTCGCGGAGCCCGTACCCTGCTTCTGGAGCGCAAGGAGCGCACCGGTCGCAAGCTTCTGGTCACGGGCAACGGCCGCTGCAACCTGACCAACGCCGTCGCCGACGAGGCGCAACACTACCGGGGCCGGGAACCGCGTTTCGCCACCAACGTGCTGGCCTCTTTCGGGGTACCGACGACGCTGGCCTTCTTCGCCGAGCTGGGCATCCCGACGGTGGAGTTCGCGGGGCGCTACTTCCCGCGCTCCCTGGCCGCGGCCGACGTGGCCGACGCCCTGCTGGAGGGCTGCCGCGAGGCCGGGGTCGAGATCCTGACCAACATCAAGGTCGGGCGGCTGGAGTCCGGTGAACTCTGGAGTGTCGCGCAGGAAGGCGGTCAGAGCTGGAGCGCACGGCGGGTGGTGCTGGCGGCCGGAGGCCGCTCCGCGCCGGGGACGGGTTCCGACGGCGCCGGTTTCCAGCTCGCCGCGGCGCTCGGGCATACGATCGTCGAGCCCCGTCCGGCCATCTGCCCCCTGGTCTGCGCGGGCAATCTGGGTCATTTCCTCCAGGGGGTCAAGCTGCCGGTCCTTCTACGGGTCGCGGAGCCGGAGCTGGAGCTGGGGCCCGCGGAGTTGATGTTCACCCATTTCGGCCTGTCGGGGCCGCTGATCCTGGACCTGTCCGTCGAGCTGGCCCGCCCCCTGGCCGCCGGACCCGTCGAGATCAAGCTGGACCTGCTGCCCGAGGTTCCCGGGGAACGGGTGGCGGACTACCTGCAACAACGGGCCGACGACCATCCGCGGCGCGAGTTGGGCAATCTGTTTCTGGGAGTCCTGCCCCGGCGGGTGCTACCGGCCTTGCTGCGACGGCGCGAGATCGACCCCCGCCAACGCTGCGCCGAGTTGACGGCCACGACCCGGAACGCGCTGTCCCGGTTGCTCAAGGCCTGCCAGCTGCGGGTCCTCGAACCGCTGGGCTGGGAGGAGGCGGCGGCGACCCTGGGCGGCGTCCACACCGCCGAGGTCGATCCGCGCAGCCTGGAGAGTCGACTGCATCCCGGCCTGCACTTCGCCGGCGAGGTGCTGGACATCTGCGGGGAGTGCGGCGGCTTCAACCTGCAGTGGGCCTGGTCGTCGGGTTACATCGCCGGCGAGGCGGCTTTCCAGCGGGGATAGCGCCCGCCGTCGAATGGTAACGCGGGAAGACCCGGCGCTCCCGCTCCCTGCAACCGGGTGGGTGTTCGGGCCCGACCTGCAGCTCCGCCCTTAGCTGAACCGCTCCGGGCACGGAGCCCCCGACCCGCGGCTAGATAGGCAGCACAACCCCGCGGGCGTTACCTAACGCCGCGAATGCCAGAAGACACGAGGCCCGGCGCGCTTGTTGCGCCGGGTTTGA
>WJLX01000019.1 GCA_014728225.1 Candidatus Coatesbacteria bacterium
CGTCGCTCCAACGGTCGCCGAGATGCAAAAACCGTGCCGGTTCCGGGGGCGTTGGAGGCGGGGCCGACCGCTCGGGCGGGCTGTTTTTCAACGCGCCGTTCTGCCCCGCTCCGGATAGACAGCGACACCACCCGGGTGGTGTCGCTGTCCAGGCTTCGACAGAACTGAACGGTCTACTGCAGGTAGCCGAGGGCTCGCAGGCGTTCGAGGTCGATCTCGGCGAGCTCTTCACTGAGCTCGGGTCGCTCGCCGGCTTCGCCGAAGCGGCCGTAGCTGTCGATGGTCTCGGCCAGGGGGCCGGCCTCGAGGTCGGCGACGAGGGTGGGTTCCAGAGCCCGGGTGAGGACCTCGCCGGGCATCTCCGCCGCCGGCGGCAGGCCGAGCAGGGCCAGCACCGTGGGGCAGATATCGTAGACGTCGGTTCGGGGGCCGACCTCGCCCCGGCGGACGCCGTCGCCGTAGAGTAGCAGCATCCCGGTGGCGTCGTGCCAGTAGCTCATCACCTCGACGGCGCCGCCGCCGACGGGGGTGGCCTCCGGGGGATGGACGGCGGCGAAGCCGTGGTCGGAGAGGACGAGGAGGATGTCGCCGGGTTCGAGGCGGTCGAGGAAGACGCCGACGACGGCGTCGTTCCAGCGGTAGAAGTCGCGCACCAGGGTGCCCCAGTCGTTGGCGGCGGCGGCGTCCAGGTATTCCCGGCTGCGCGGCGGGATCAGGGCGGGTTCACCGCTGCGGCGTTCCCACCACAGGGCGTGGGCGGGCCAGGTCAGGTGGCAGGCCACGTCGGCGCCCTCGAGGTAGACCGAGGCGGCCCGCCAGTCCCGGGTGTCCATCAGGTGCAGCAGGGCGTTGGCGGAGAGGATGTCGCGGCGCAGGTAGTGGACGAGGGGCGAGCCGCCCTGGCGCTCGACCGTCGCCAGGCGCTCGACGGCGGGGAAGTCGTCGCGGCCGACGTAGGGTTCGGCGACGACGGCGGCGTTGATTTCGTCCATCAAGCCCTCGGGCCAGGTGCGCCGGGGCAGGGCGGTGAAGTCGTCCGTCGGCTCGTAGACCCTGGTGTACCTGGGCTCCCAGGCGTAGCTGCTCAGGGTGACGCCGACGGGGATCTCCCCGGCGGGCCAGGAGGCGAACCAGCTGACGGTCAGCGGCGGCAGACCGGCCGCGGCGGCGATCTCCCAGTAGGTCGGTGCGCGGCGGTCGTTGGCGGTGACCGGTCGGCGACCGCCCGCGCCGTCGGGCAGGGTGAAGTCGGTCACGCCGTGCTCGTCGGCGCTCAGGCCGGTGCCGATGGTGTTCCAGATGACCGGGCTGTAATAGGGAGCCTCGGAATCGAGGACGGCGGAGTAGCCGCCCGCGAGCAGACGGGAGAAGTTGGGCAGCCAGCCGGCGGCGGTGAAATCGGCCAGCAGCTCGTCGTCGAGGGCGTCGATGCCCAGGACGATGACGCGGCGTTCGGCGGGGGGTTCTAGGGGGGGCTCGGCCTCGAGCAGCGCCGGCAGGGCGCAGGTCGGTTCGAGTCCCCCCGTGGTGGCTGACAGACAGTCGTTGAGGAGCTTCACCAGCTCCCGGCGTCGGGGGCCGTAGATCTCGGCCCGGGTAAGCTCGGCCGCCGCCGGGGCCAGGGTTTCGGCGGCCAGCTCGACGAGGGCGTCGTCGTAGTCGGCGCCCAGGGCCTCAACGAGGAGCACCGCCGTGGCGGGCTCCAGCTCCAGCTCGACGAGGAGCTCGAGGGTCACCCGGCCGTCGGCGCACTCCAGCGGCAGCTCGCGGCGCAGTTGCTGGAGACCGAGGTCGTAGGTCACGACCTCCTCGAAGAGGGGCAGGAGCCAGGTCGTCGTTCCCGACGTCAGGGGTACCACGCCGTCGATCCGCCGGGCCAGGCAGGCCCGGCCGGGCTCGTCGGGAACCTCGCGATAGCCGGTCAACCAGATCGTCAGGCCGACGGCGCTCAGCAAGGCCAGCACGATCAGACCAAGTCGCAGGGAGTTCTTCATCTTATTGCAGGTAGCCCAGGGCGCGCAGGCGCTCCAGTTCGGCGTCGGTGAGGGCCTGGGCCAGTTCGGAGCCGACGTCGCGTTTCTCGGTGTTCCAGGTGGCCGGCGCCTCGGCCTGGGGACCGGCCAGGTACCATTCGTAGTAACCGGGCTCGAAGGCCTCCGCGGCGATTTCGCCGGGCATGTCCGCGGGGACGGGCAGGCCGGCGGCGGCCAGCAGGGTGGGCAGGAAGTCGTAGATGGTTATCCCGTCGCCGACGGCGCCCTGGCGGATGTTGGGGCCCCAGAGGGCGAAAACGCCGTCGGGGTCGTGCCAGAAGTGCATCTCCTTCCAAGCGTCGTCGCCGATGAGGATGCGCTCGGGGGGATAGATGGTGTCGAAGCCGTGGTCGCTGACCACCAGGATGACGGCCTCGTCGCCCCAGCGCTCCATCGCCATCCCCAGCAGCTTGTCGGCCAACTGGTAGGACTGGATGACGGACTCGGCCATCACGTCGGACATCTCGCGGCGCTCCGGGGGGATCGGCGGCAGGTTGGCCGGCTCGCCGGTCAGACGTTCCCAGTGAAAGGCGTGGACGGGCCAGGCCAGGTGGCAGAGGACGTCGGGGAACTCCTGGTAGACGGCGGCGATGCGCCAGTCCTTCTCGTCCATCAGGTAGAACATGGCGTTGGCCGCCAGGATGTCCCGCTCCAGGTAGTGGGGCAGCGGGTACATCGTGTTGAGTTCGTCGGCCGGGGCGGGGACCAACGCCAGCTCCTCGTGGAGGGGGTAGTCCTCCTCGGCGATGTAGGGTCGCTCGCCGATGACGGGATCGACTTCCTCCAGCAGGTCCGGGGGCCAGGTTTTGCCCTCGAGCTCGTCGAAACCCTCGACACCGGTGAAGCCCTTGCCGTACTGGGGCTCCCAGGCGTAGTTGGTCAGGATCCAGCCGTCCATCTCCCCCGTCGGCCAGGTGTAGTACCAGTTGACCACGATCGAGTCGGCGTCGTAATCGCCCAACGCCTCCCAGAAGGCGCTGACCTCGCGGTCGGCGGCGCTGTAGGGGACCTCGTCGCCGCTCTCGGGATCGGTGTAGACGAAGCCCTCGATGCCGTGCTCCTCGGCGCTCTTGCCCGTGGCCATCGTGTTCCAGACCATCGGCGAGAAGTAGGGCGGCTCGGAATCCAGCCGGTCCAGGTAGCCCTCGCGGCGCAGGCGGGCGAAGTTGGGCAGCAGATCGAGCTCCAGCATGCCCTCCAGCAGCTCGTCGTCCAGGGCGTCGATGCCCAGGACGATCACCTTGGGTGTCGCATAGCCGTCCAGGCGATAGTTGGGTGCGCCGGGCAGGGCGACCCGTCGAGGTTCGAAAACGGCGGCGTCGCCCAGCCAGTCGTCGAGCAGGGCGGCGATCTCGGCGGCGGCCTCGTCGCGGCCGTCGCCGTAGAGCTCCTCGACGGTGCCGGCGTAGCTGTAGCCGGCCAGGGCCTCGGTGGTGAAGTCCGCCAGCAGGGCGTCGGGAAAGCCGGCACCCCAACGCTCGACGCCGGCCAGGGCGGTGGCGGGGTTCAGCTCCAGATCGACGACCAGCTCGAGCTCGAGCTCACCGTCGGCGGTCGCCACGCTAACCTCGCGGCGCAGCTCGTTGAGTCCGGTCTTGACCTGGACGACGTCCTCGAACAGCGGCCAGAGCCAGAGCTCGCTGCCCGGGGGAACGCTTTCGCAGCCGCCGCCGCGCTCGACAACGTAAATCCAGCCGTGCTCGTCGGGCACCGTGGTGTAGCCCGTCAGCCAAACGACGACTCCGAGGGCGACGAGTAGGACGGCCGCCCCGATCAGAAACCAGTGCTTGCGCGTCATCTTTGTTGACCTTTCCCGTCGGTTTACCGGCGTAGTATAAACCAATACTCCCCCCGGTTCAACGACAGGGGTGGGGCACCGCCCGTGTTTCTTCGGCGAGCACCCGCTAGAGCTTCGCCTCTTTAACCCACCGCCTTGAACGGGACCCTGGTCCCCGAGTCTCCAGAGTCCCCAGAATCCAGTCCCCAGAATCCACTCTCCAGAATCCGCTGAAGAGCGCCGCCCCAGACAGCCGAACACCCCACCCTGGGGCAAAAACCGCCTTGACAGGCATCATGGGTTATGCTACTCTCCGACAGGTAAAATCCACTCTGCTATAGACCTAGCATACCGGCGCGCATTCACGCATTCACGCATTCACGCATTCACGCATTCAACGGTGTGCTTGGATCACCGGCGGTCGTTTACGAACAAGGGGCTTCGCGACCATCCGGGTCGGCCTGAACCGCGACAGCGGCCGTGCCCGTAACGGCCGAGAGCGAAATCCGGCCGTTCCCGATCGTCCGCTAGCTCAATGATCCAGGGTCGTCGGGACTAATTGCGGTTCACTGCTTGCGGTTTACTGCGGGATCCAGCCGCGGCGAAACATCGAACGACCCGGACCACGGCCTCGACCGCCTAACCCTCAATCGTCTACGAATTGTCTAAGAATCGTCTGATGGAATAACGTACGGGATCGTATCGGAACCGTCCGCCAATTGTAGTCCTCAGTCCGATCGTCCCGAGTGTTCGTCCGAGCAGGCGTCTGTTGTCCACAGTGCGAGTGTTGCA
>WJLX01000020.1 GCA_014728225.1 Candidatus Coatesbacteria bacterium
CGCAGCGGTAGTGATAGCGCTAGTTGCACCTTGGACACTTGACGTGCCGGTCTCTAGTTCTGCTCTTCCCTGCCACATTGCCCCCTTTATTGGTGGCAGGATAACAGACTTGTTCACGCCGAGAAAAGTACCCAACTGCGATACCTGATGTTCATCTTCTGTGATGATCCCGTAAACTATCCCATAAACTGAAGGCCGGCCGACTGGAGCCTTGCAGCACCCCTGCTTTAACTGTGCGCCCGCGGTTTCCCAACCCCACTCCAACGTCTTGGAACCGACCGACCCGGCAGTTTTCGTATCCGTCATCCAACGTGGGGCAAGCGACGGCTCGACCGGCCCCAGGGCCGCGGTGACCGCCCGGCAGCCATCCCGGTTTCTTCCCTCCCCCAGCGTTATTCGCCACTGACCCCCCGAACCGAACAGACGGCCATTAGAGCCCGACCCGCGGCCCGTCACCGGTCTACCAAAAAGATCGACCGTCTCCTGATCCAGCGAGATACCAGACGCGAAGGACCATCATCCCCCTCAACGACGCCCAAAGAGCTCCGCAACCCTCCCCGAGCGTCCGAGATTGACCTTGCAGCCTCCACCGAACTCCGCTTATACTAGAAGCAAACGTACCAACCGGGAGGCAGGACATGGCTTACGGCAGCAGCGGAAAAGGGGCGGGCATCAGCATCGCTATCGGGATCTTCATCGTCTTGGCCGCCGTCGGCCTGTCATTCGCCACGGGGGGCGAGTTCAACTTCGGCTTCATCGTGCCGATCATCGTCATCCTGGCGATCAGCGGCTTCGTCCGCCGGATCAAACAGCAGGCCGAGGCCTCCAAGACCGGTACGAGCGGCAGCCGACCCCGGGTCACCCCTCGCCCGACGACGACCTCCTCGACCCCGCACATCGCGCACCGACCCTACCGGGCGGACCGGCCGCAGCGCCCCTACCGCGCCCCGACCACCGAACTGGAGTTCGACAGCCCCGACGAGGACGCCGCGGACGAGGATCTGGCCCTCTTCACCGAAATCGAGGACCAGGAGGAAGGCGCGACGACGGAAAGCTCCGTCGCCGAGGAGATCCGGCGCAAAGCCCGCGAGCGCCTCCGGGAGCGCGATGACAACGACGAAGGCTACAGCGACGAGTTTTACGAAGCAATGGCCGAGCGCCGCCGCAAGCGTAAACGGGAGACCGAGGAACTCGTCGACAGCATCCGTCAGCGACGAGATGCCGAGCACGGCCACGGAAGCGCCCAACCCGACCTGCCGCCCGGTCACATCCTCTGCCTTAACTGCGGCAACCTCTTCAAACCCGGCCTGTTCAGCAAAAAGTGCCCCAACTGCGGCGCCGAGGTCTCGACGTAACAAATCCCGACTTCACCGACCAGGACCAAGCCAAACCAGTTCGCTGAACATGAGCTCTCGTCGATGCAACGGACATGGCGGGACGAGGCTGCGCCGCCGGGGCTCCCCCGGCCGCCAGTCCCGTATTGATCGCATACAAGTCGACCCTCCGGCAACACACAGCAGCCTTGGGATCATCCAGCGCTGATGAACACCTTCCGTCCGGACCACCTCAGCAGGTCCTGATTGCTCCCCCAAACCGCTGTACGGCTTTACCGCTTTCCAACAGCCTTCCTCATCACGGCTTATGCCATGTCGGGTTGGATGTCGTTGAGTAATCCCTAAGCCTTGAACAGCCGTCCCTTCAGAAACCAACTGGATCGCGCCGCCGTATGCCTGACCAGCTGGCTGCGCCTCGTACTAATCCGCCTGCTCACCGGCCTCGGCATCGCTGGACTGACCGCCTGCGCGATCGGGATCCTGATCACTCTCGACGAAGGCACCCTGGACCTCAACGGCCTGGCTCTCCTCGCCGCCCTCCTGCTAACCGGCGGCCTGCTCCTCGGTCTCGGCCTGGACGCCGTCGACGAGTACCGCGGCCGGGGCCGCCGCTTCAAGTGGACCCGCCGCCTGGGCCTGCCGGCCCTTATTGCGGTTTCGATCACCCTACCCGGCGGCATCCTGCTCTTCTACCCCGACAACTGGCCCGCCTGGCTGGAATCAGCCGTCATCATCGCCTGCAGCCTGCTGTTGGTGGGAGCCTGTTTTGCATTGACCCGTCGTCGGCGGAATCCCGACGCCTAGAACGGCAGCAGTCGGCCAAGCGCAACCACCTCCAACCCGTCGGCCGACCTATTAGAACCACCGGCTCCGCCGCTCCGACAAGCCCAGCTTTCTTCTTCACCCGCCCGACCCTCCGCCCCGCCCGCGACAGCCGAGATGAACCCCCAAGAACTCTTCAACATCAGCAGCCTGACACGCTTCGCCCGCCGCCGCGCCCGCTCCTTCGGCATCCGCGTCCTCTTCGCCCTCGGCGCCGCCTGCATCATCGGCGCCGGCAACATCGTCTACTTCAGCCTACGGGAGGGCTGGTTCGGCCAAACCAGCCTGACCCTGGCCGGCGCCTGCCTGATCCCCGCCGCCGCCTTCATCGGCCTGGCCCTCGACGCCCACCGCCGCCGCGTCCGGCAAATCTACAAAGCCCTAACCGGCTGGACCACCGCCCTCCTCCTGCCCGGGCTCAGCCTCTCCACCTGGCTGATCTACCCCGGCCAGTGGCCCGCCTGGGCCTCCCTCGCCCTCACCGCCACCGCCGTCATCTACCTCGGCCTCCTCTTCGCCGGTCGGGCCCGCCGCAGCCGTCACCACCACCAGCACCCCGGCGACGACGACCCACCCGCGGACTACCCCGACTACGACGAGCTCGAAGAATACCCCCTCGACGACAACGACGAGCGCTGATGAGCCAACCCCGCCGACGAGACACCCAACCGCCGAAACCACACAACCCGCAGGCACCCCAGCCCGGCACTGGCACGGTTTTTGCGGAGGCCGAGCGTTATCATCAACCGTAACGGCGGCCGAGCTGCAAAAACCGTGCCAGTGCCGGGCGGGCCACCACCATAGCGGCAGCTTCCACGAAGATTGTCTCGTCGGCGGGCTGTATCGGGTTGTACAAAAAGCAACAACCGGGCCGGTGGGCCCGGTTGTTGCATAGGTTGAAAGCCTGGCTCAGGCGGCGACGGGGGCCTTTTCGTCACCGGGTTTCTCGACGGCGCCCTCGCGCTCGACGACGGCCTTGAAGGCGGTCATGGCGACCTCGACCTGATCGTCATCGGGCTCGACCGTGGTCAGCAACTGGGTGGCCAATCCCGGGGCGACGAAGAAGCGGGCCAGTTTCGAGCTAGGGTAACGCCCGGCCAGGCGGATCCACTCGTAGGCCAGACCGGCGACGACGGGGATCAGAGCGATACGCATCAGGATCACCAGCACGGTGTTGAGCCACTCGTAACGGGTGAGTTCCTGGATCCCCGGGATGGCGAAGACCAGGGAGTGAACGAGGACCAGGGCGATGAGCATGAAGACCAGGAAGCCGGTGCCGCAACGCGGATGCAGGCGGCTCATCGGGCGGGCGTTGGCCGGGGTCAGCTCCTTGTCGGCCTCGAAGGTGGCGATAGTCTTGTGTTCGGCGCCGTGGTAGCGGAAGAGGAGTCTGACGTCCTCCATGCGGCGGATCAGCAGCAGATAGGCGATGAAGATCAGCACCCGGACCAGGCCTTCGATCAGGTTGAAGAGGACGCCGCCCTCGGGCAGTAGGCGGGGCCAGAGCGCCTCGAAGCCCCGGGCCGCCCAGTAGGGCCCGATGATGAAGATGGCGATGCCCAGCAGCAGGCTGGGTACGAGCATCAACGCCGCCTTCTTGCCGGAGAGCAGACCGGGCTGCTCGTCGATGCCCTCGAGCGACTCGCCCTTCTCCGCCGCCTCCTTTTTCTGCTCCTCCTTCTCGGCGAAGTCCGCCGAGGCCGTCAGCGCCTTGACGCCGAGAACGGCGGAGTCCAGCACCATCGAGGAGCCGCGGAAGAAGGGCCAGCGGAAGACGCGCCACTTGAGGAATCTGGGCAGCGGCAGCTCCAGGGTCTCGATGCGCTCATCATACGGGCTGCGCAGGGCCATGAAGCAGGACTCCCGGCCGCGCATCATCACGCCGTTGATGACGGCCTGTCCGCCGATCATCTTTTTCTTCGACGGCCCCCGCGGCCGCTCAGCTTCACTTTCTGGCGGTTGCTCTACGGTTTTAAGGGTTTCCTCGGCCATCGAGCCTCAAATCTGGTTTATGCGCCGGCTGGGGCGCCGATGTTTCACGTGAAACAGCATTCCCGAGCGAAATTATAGACTATTCCACGCCCGTTTCCAAGTCTATCAACAACTGGTTCTACGCTGCGGCGGCGCCGTCCGTTCCTTGCGTTTCCGGGTATGGCGCCTTCGGGCAGTTTTCAAGTACAGCGGCGACGGCTCTTCATAAAACGGATCCACTTCGCTTCATCGGACGGAAAACCGGCCGTCGAACCCCGGCTACTCGATGATCCCCAGCTCGCGACCCGTCAAGGCCATGGTCTCCAGGGCGCGCTCGATCTGTTCGTCGCTGTGGGCCGCCGTCAGGCTGATGCGGATCAGCGCCCCGCCGGGGGGTACCGCCGGACTGATGACGGGATTGATGAAGACGCCGCGCTCCTGCAGCTTGATCGTCATCTCCCAGGCCGTGTCGTCCGCGCCGACCATCACGGGGATCACCGGGGTCTCGCTGCCGTAGGTGTCGAAACCCAGGTCGTCCAGGCCGCCCTTCATCTTGCGGGTGTTGTGCCACAGTCGGTCGAGGTGCTCGGGTTCTTCGATCATCACCCGGACGGCCTCCAGGGCCGCGGCGGCGTTGGGCGCCGGCAGGCTGGCCGAGAAGATCATCGAGCGGCTGATGTGCTGGATATAGTCCAGCACTATCTCCTCGCCGGCAATGAATCCGCCCACCGAGCCCAGGCTCTTGGAGAAGGTGCCCATGATCAGGTCCACCTTTTCCTCCAGACCGAAGTGCACGGCGGTGCCCTCGCCCCGGGGGCCCATCACCCCGATGGCGTGGGCCTCGTCGACCATTACCGCGGCGTTGTACTTGGCGGCCAGTTCGACGACTCTGGCCAGGGGGGCGATGTGGCCCTCCATGCTGAAGATGCCGTCAACGACGATCAGCTTGCCCTTGTTGGGCGGCAGCCAGAACAGGCGCTCCTCGAGGTGCTTCATGTCCATGTGCCGGTAACGTATCAGCTTGCCGTAGGACAAACGGGAACCCTCGTAGATCGAGGCATGGTTGAGTTTGTCGAGGATGATGTACTCGCCGCGGCCGACCAGGGAGCTGATCACGCCGAGGTTGGTCAGGAAGCCGGTGGTGAAGACCAGGGCCTTGGGTTTGTTGACCAGCTTGGCCAGCTCCTCCTCGAGCTCGAGGTGGATGTCCAGGGTGCCGTTGAGGAAGCGAGAACCGGCGCAGGAGGTGCCGTAGGTGTCCAGGGCGCGCTTGGCGGCCTCGATCACCCGCGGGTGATGGTTGAGCCCCAGATAGGAGTTGGAGCCCAGCATCAGCACCTGCTGACCTTCCATGGTCACTTCGTCGCAGACGCCCGAGGAGATGGGACGGAAGTAGGGATAGGTGCCGGCCTTGCGGGCCTCGCGTACCCGGGTGAACTGCTCGGATTTTACAAACAGCGGGTTGACCTTCTGCTTCACCATGCCTCCCCTGCGCTCACAGGTTCCGTCGGCCGATCGTGGGGGTGGACGAGCCGACGCGGGATTGCGCCAAGCGCAAAAGCCTAGAGTAGCAGAAGTCGGGCGTACGGTAAAGGTTTAGCTGCCCATTGCCGCCTTATTCTCGGCTCAGGGTGACAAAGAACCCCGCGACGTTCGGTTGCCGACTGTCCGGGTGGCGTCGACGACGATGTCTCCACGCTTCAGCCAATGTTACTCGCCCCGCGAGCCCAAAAAGGCGGCGGAGCAGCGGTCCATGCTCCGCCGAACGGGTCTATCAAGGGCGGCGTTGTGCGACGGTACGGTTGGCTATCGCGCCGCCCAACCGCTTCGCTCACTATGAGCGTTTTCGTCGGCCGGGCTGGCCGCTACACCAGAAAGCGCGGATAGCGCCGCTCCAGCAAGGTCCGGATCTCGGCCTCCAGCTCGTCGGCGGTGCGTCGGAAGGCGGCGGACCACTCTTGCTCGTCGGCCGCGGCCGGATCCTCCATGTCCCAGTGCAGCGTCCGCGCCCCGGGGATCCAGGGGCACTTCTCCTTGGCCGCCCGGCAGAGGGTGATCACCCAGGTGAAGGAATCCGCCGGCAGGTCTTCGATCCGCTTGGGCTCCATCCCCGCGGTTGCGATCCCCCGCCGTTCGAGCTCGGCCCGGGCCGCGGGGTGGACGCTGTCGGCGATGTCGAAGCCGGCGCTGTGGACCTCCAGCCGCCCGGCGGTCAATTGGCGGAAGATGCCCTCGGCCAGTTGGCTGCGGGCGTGGTTGTGGTCGCAGAGAAAGACGACTCGCAGTCGATTGTCCATTGTTGTTCCCCCGGGTGGTTACGGCTTGTCTGCGTCAGGCGGTGTTCGGGTGCAGGCAAGGGAAGGGAAGGGAAGCGCTCGCCGGTGGCGGTTCTGTGCTCGACAGCTAGTTCCGGCATCTGCGTTGGGTAGGCCGCGGCCCGGTTGCAATCCCTGCTGCAGGAAAAGACACCTGTCGCGCTTTTCCCCCGACGCTTCAACCCCGTCGCCGGTGCCCGAGAGCATCGTCAGCAACTCGTGGGACAGGTATGTCCGTGCTTCTTCGTTACGTCGGCCGGGGTCGATCGTTCGCCGTCCCGATACCGTTCACAATCTGTTGCTCTGCCAAGTGGCTCAGTCGTCCTCCCCAGCTCTCAGCGTCAGACACCCGGTTGTTTCCGGCATACCAGGGGCAGGGATAAGCCCCGCTGAGGGACGGTCCAGCTACATTGTTGACGGTCTTCGACTTGACTCATTGCCGCAGCGTTTGAGCTCGTCGTTTCGGGTGTTCACTGCGCAGCATCCGGCTCAGGCGTTCTCCGCGGCACTACCGCGCAGTTTTTCCTGAAGCTGGGCCACCGTCAGCAGGCGACCCTGGCTGACCAGCTTGCCGTCGATCTCCAGCCCCGGTGTGGCGGTCACCCCGGCGGCGGCGATGTCGTTCAAATCCTGGACCTTGATGACCGCGGCCTGGAGATCCAATCTTTCGAGTGCCACCATCACATTCTGGTGCAAGCGGGCGCAACGGCTGCAGCCCATGCCGTAGATACGTACCTGCATCAAAGTGTTCCTTTCCTTGTCGCCGTCGTCAGGCGACGGTAATGGTCGGGTACAGCAAGCCGAACAGGTATCCGGTGATCGTTGAAAAGACCACCACCAGGACCAGATAGACGGCGGTCTTCTTGGTTCCCAGCACGGAGCGGATGACGATCATGTTGGGCAGGGAGAGGGCCGGACCGGCCAACAGCATCGCCAGGGCGGGTCCGCCCCCCATCCCGGCGCCCAGCAGGGCCTGGAGGACGGGAACCTCGGTCAGCGTGCAGAAGTAGATCAGCGCCCCGGCGGCCGAGGCCAACAGGTTGGCGAGAAGCGTGTTGCCGCCGACGGCGGCTTCGATCCAGGCGGCTGGGATCAGACCCTCGGCGCCCGGTCGGCCGACGAGGAAACCGGCGATGATCACCCCGAGGAACAACAGCGGAACGATGCGCCCGACGAAATCCCACGTCTCCTCGCCCCACAGCCGCCAATGCTCCTTCTTCAGCCAGAAGAAAGCCGGCACCAGTACGACCAGGGCCGCGCCGCCGGCGAACAGCCAGCGGTTGTCGGCTATCAAGCCGCTGCGCCAGTTCAACAGGATCATGAAGGCCAGCAGGGCGACGAACAGGCTCACCAGCTTGGCCGAGGCCAGTTCCCGCGGGCCCTCCGCGGCCTGCGGATCATCCTGCCGCTGCAGCTCCGTCTGGCGCCGGTCCTCTTCGCGGCGGAACAGGACGCTCATCAACAGGCCGATGACGATACTGAAGACGATGGCGCCGACGGCTCGGGCGAGGCCCAGCTCCGGTCCCAGAACCGTCGCGGTGACCAGGATGGCGGCGACGTTGATCGCCGGACCGGCGTAGAGAAAGGTCACCGCCGGTCCCAGCCCGGCACCGCGGCTGTAAATCCCGGCGAACAGCGGCAGGATGGTGCAACTGCAGACGGCCAGCAGGGCTCCGGAAACGCTGGCCACGCCGTAGGCGATCACCTTCTTGGCCCCGGCGCCCAGGTACTTGAGAATCGCCCGCCGGGGAACGAAGGCCGCCAGCGCGCCGGCGATGACGAAGGCCGGCAGCATCCCGCTGGGGAAGTGGTTGCGGGCGTAGTCCTGGACCATGGTGACGGCCTCGCCGGCGGCGTCACGCACCCGCTCACCGCCCAGGGGCAGGAGGTAGAACAGCAGGAAGACGCCGACGATCAACAGGGCTTTGGTCCAGTTCTTCATTCGACCTCGCAGCTCACCGCGGTTTTCTCCGCTCGCAGACCGAACTTGCGCAGCATGTGATCGATGCGCTCGTCGGCTATGCTGTAGTAGTGACGCTGGGCGTCGTCGCGCCGCTTGACGATGCCCAGCTCCCTCAGTTTGATCAGGTGGCGGCTGACGTTGGATTGCTCGCCCAGGCCGGGGTAGAGCTGACAGACGCAGCGCTCTCCGTCCAGTAGCCGCAGAAGTAGACGCAGGCGGGTTTCGACGGCCAGGGCCTTGAAGATATTGAGGGTTCGATGCAGGGTCGCGCTTTGCTCATCCATCCGCTCTACCTCCCCGTTGTCGGTTCAAGCATTTTATGACCGTTAAGTCATATTCCACGGCAACCATATTACAAGTCGGCGATTTTATCAAGACCTTTTTCGACAACACCAAAACAGTAACTGGCCTGGTTGTTTACCTAACCGACCCCGAAAAAGGCGACCGGCGGCGAAGGGGCGGGAGCGTTGTTTCCTTTGGGGATCAATAAAAAGGGCTCTGGTCCACCATTGACGATTAAAGGTGGGGATACCCTAACGCCCATGGGTCGTCATCTGTTGTGATTATCATGTAGTCACGAGAGTTGACGGGATGCCGTCACGTCACGAGCAAAGGAGGCGCTGTGGCCGCCTGCTCAAAGGGTAATCCCCACAGGCACGTCAAGTGCGCGAAGGTAACTATCGCTATCACTACAGGTTAGGCGACGGGCAGCGGATGTGTAAGCGCCGTAGAACAGCGCGAGTTGATCGCCGCGCTGTTTTGGCTTGAAGCAACCGCGGCCCGAGCGGCCAAAAAGGTCGGCGTCCAGCCCAGTACGCTCGCCAAGCACTAGCGTATCATTGGCGAGCGGCGGCGAGGCGCCGGCGGATTAGCTTCTAGTAGCGATATGCCGTATTGCGCTGGTCCCCAGGTCCGTCGCGACCCGCGCCGCCGGAACGCCGAGCCGGAACAGACGGGCTATCTCACTGCGTTTTTCCGGCGGCGGCGCGTTACGACGCCCCGGGGACGACGCTTGAACAGCTTGTCGCGACGTTATAATATTTGACTTCCCTCGGCGCAGCGGTAGTGGTAGCGGTAGTTGCAGCTGGAACTGGTGACGTGCCGGTCCCCCGACCCGCTCTTCCCCGCCACATTGTCACCCCTCGTCGGTGGCGGGATATTATCCTTGCTCACGCCGCTAAACTCAAACTGCAATGGCTGACGGTCATCTCATCTGATGATCCCGGCAACACTGCCGCAGTGCATGGCCTGCGAATCAATAACTGACTATCTTAATCCAGGTTACAGGTCTGTCGCGGTCGCTTTCCGCTGGGTGATCCCTTGGCGCTTACGCAGCTCAATCACGCGCAACGGCGGTCGCGTCGGGTTTGCGGCCGTGGTCGCCAGGTTGGCCCGCCGTCGACGATTCCGCGGCGGCGCCGATAACAAACAGCGGCCCCGGAGGACCGCTGCTCGATCGTCGGGCTGGAGCCGGTTCAGCGGCGGCCGAGGTCCTCGGCGGCGCCGAGGATCCGCTCCTCGGCGAAGCGCGGACCCAGCAGTTGCATACCGATGGGCAGGCCGGCGTCATCGGCGCCCCAGGGCAGCGACAGCGCCGGGATGCCGGCCAGATTGGCCGGGTTGGTGAACATATCCGCCAGGTACATCGCCAGGGGGTCAGCCGTTTTCTCGCCGAGCCGGAAAGCCGTCGTCGGCGTCGTCGGGCAGACGATCAGCTCGACGTCGGCGAAGGCCCGCTCGAACTCGCGCCGGATCAGCGTACGCACCTTCTGGGCCCGCAGGTAATAGGCGTCGTAATAGCCCTCGGCCAGGGAGAAGGTCCCCAGCATGATCCGCCGCTTGACCTCGTCGCCGAAGCCCAATCCCCGGCTGGCGGCGTAGCTGCGCTGCAGGCGGTCGGCTGCCGGTCCGCTGACCACGTCGGCGGGATGCTCAGCGCGGCGGACGCCGTAGTTGATACCGTCGAAGCGGGCCAGATTGGCCGAGGCCTCGGCGATCGCCGTCAGCATATAGACCGCCGTCGAGTGGACGATCGTCGGCAGGGAGACCTCGACGACTTCGCAGCCCAGCTTGCGCAACGCCTCGAGCAGCCCTTCGAGGGCCCGCTCAACCGCGGGCTGCAACCCCACGAGTCGGCGGAATTCCTTGATTACACCGACTTTTCCGGCATTGAAAACGGCGGGGGGAGTGGCGGGCGGCGGCGCGCTGGTGGCGTCGGCGGCGTCCGGACCGGCGCAAACCTCGAGGGCCAGGCGCAGGTCGTCGGCGTGCCGGGCGAACAGCCCGATCTGGTCCATCGAGCTGGCGAAGGCCACCAGACCGTGACGGGAGAGACGACCGTAGGTGGGCTTGAGGCCGTAGACGCCGCAGAAGGCCGCCGGCTGGCGCACGCTGCCACCGGTGTCCGAGCCCAGGGCCAACGGCGCGGCCCCGACGGCCACGGCCACGGCGCTGCCGCCCGAGGAGCCCCCCGGCACACGCCGGGTCGCGTGGGGGTTGAGCACTGGTCCGTACGCGCTGGTCTCGTTGGAGGAACCGAAGGCGAACTCGTCGAGGTTGGTCTTGCCGATAACCACGGCGCCGGCGTCTTCCAGGCGCTGCAGTACCGTGGCCGTGTAGCTCGGACGGTAGCCCTCGAGCAAGCGGCTGGCGCAGGTCGTCGGCGCGCCGCTCCAGCAGATGTTGTCCTTGACGGCCAGGGGAATGCCAAAAAGCTGACTGTCTGCCGGCTTTGCGGCGGACAGTTGTTCAACTCGCTTTTCCAGCGCGCGCGCGTTAATAACCTCGATGAAGGCGTTGAAATCCTTCTTGGCGGCCAGCGCCTTTTCCCGGTATCCCTCGAGATATGGCGCCAGTCGGGCCTTTTCCCGATTGTCTCGGCTTGTTTGTCTTATCGCCTTCTCGGACATACCTTCCATCCCGCTTGTTGATAACTTGTTGAAATCAGCGGCCCAGCCGTTGAGCCAGCACGTCCAGGTCACGCACCTCGGCCCACAACCGCTCGGCGTAATCCTCGTATCCCTCGAGGCGCCGTTCGTAGCGCCGGATCAGCACCGCGGCCGTCCCCGCCTCGAGGGCCGGGGCGCAGTCGGTGACTATCCGGTCGCCGACCATCAGGATCTTCCCCGGCGCGGCGCCCGTCGCCTCGATCAGACCGGCGAAGAACTCCGGTCGGGGTTTGTTGTACCCCACCTCGCCGGCCAGGTGGAGGTGGGAGAAATGCTCCGTCAAACCGTAATGCTCCAGCCAGGGTCGGGCCAACCCCAGGGTGTTACTGGCCAGAGCCAGTTTGTAGCCGCCGCTCAACCGGTCCAGCGCCTCGGGAACCTCGGCGTAGGGCGGGATGTCGGCATCCTCCAGCGCTTCGACCACCCCCCGGCGGAAGCCCTGCAACAGCGAGGGCCAGTCGTCCGTCCCCGCCCCGGCGGCCGCCTGCCGCAGGACGGCCATCAGCGATTTCTCCGCGCGATGGCGCTCCCGTACCTCGTCGACGCTCAGCCCGAGTAACCGCGCCGCCACGACGAGCATCGGCTCCAGGGTACCGCGGTCGTCGTGCAGCACCCCGCCCAGATCCAGGCAGATCCACTCGAAGGAGTTGCTCATCGCTCAGCTCTCGTTTCCGGTTCGGCAGCGTCCCGCTGGTCAAGTCTGATTGAAGCGCGTCTGCTGCTGTTAAGCGCCACGGCCTCGAGGTGGAGAAAAAGACCGGCGCGGATAGATTGACGGCTGGTAGGGACCGACGCCTTGCCAACCGCCTGTTCAGCTCGGTTTTCAACCGTCGGACAACCAGCACTGCAGCCTGCGCCGCACCTCGGTTTCATTGAATGCCGGCCGGGATGCACTCGGGTGTAAACACGGAGCGACGGATGCAGCGTCAGCGACGGCAACAGTCTTAGATCGATTCGCTGTCGGCAGCCGGCTCCCGGGGCGCCGGGGCTGAAAGACGGGACCTTCATCGAGTTGAAAAACGACGAACCGTCGGCTGGTCGACTACGGCTCCCCCATGTAGTCCGCCCCAGGTCGGCGGCCGGATACAACCACTGACGGCTACGCCGCAGACCTCAGCCGTCTAATCGACGAACCTGGGCGGCCGTTTCTCGACGAAGGCGGTCATGCCCTCCCGGGCCTCGTTCCCCGCGAACAGATCGCCGAAGGCCCGGGCCTCCAGCTCGTATTCCTCTTTCAAAGCGCCCCAGACGCCGTCCTGGATGACCCGTTTGGCCGCGGCCACGCTGACGGGACCCCGGGAGGCGATCTGCTCGGCCCAGTGCCGGGCCGTCGGCAACAGGCTCTCCGCCTCGACCACGCGGTTGACCAGGCCGATCCGCCGGGCCTCGTCGGCCTTGACCTGACCGCCGATCAGGATCAGTTCCTTGGCTTTGGCCGGGCCGACGATACGGGGCAGGCGCTGGGTACCGCCGAAGCCGGGGATCAAGCCCAGTTGGACCTCGGGCTGTCCCAGCACGGCCTGTTCCGCGGCCAGGCGCAGATCACAGGCCAGGGCCAGCTCGCAGCCGCCACCGAGGGCGTAACCGTTGAGGGCCGCGATAGTCACGCAGTCGAGGGCCTCCAGGCGGCGGAAAACGGCCTGACCTTGACGGCTGAACTCCAGGGCGGCCGGGCGATCCAGCGCCGCCATCTCCTTGATATCGGCGCCGGCGACGAAGGCCCGTCCGGCGCCGGTGATGATCAGGCTGGAGACCTCGGCCGCCGCCAGCTCCCTTAGGTAGGCGTCCAGCTCGCCCTGCAAGGCGCCGTTGAGAGCGTTCATCTTCGGACGGTCGATCGTCAACAACCGCGCCGGACGACCGCCGTCGAACTCGATCCTCTCTTCGCGCAAGTACGCGTATGACATCGCCTGGCCTCCCTGTCCACATTTCCAGTCACGTCGGCTCAAGGGCTTACAGCGCGATCGCCGACTTAGGCGGTTCGCAATACGTCCAAGCTACTCTAGGCACTGTAGTTAACAATGATGCAATCGTCACAGCCCGTTTGTGGATAAGTACGTTAATCCCTGTTGATTGAGCCGTATTGGTTGTTTACAGCTTGTTATCGTTAAGGAGAACGCTGATGTATCCACTTTTTCCACACTTTTTCCACATGGGGGTGATTTGTTCTATCAGCTTGCCTCCACTGGAGCTGTCCTCTTGTGGGTCACCTCGGGGTCTGCTGGATCGCGCTGGACTTCTCCACGTGTTTATCAAGCCGTCCGGTTAAGCTTTAGCGTTGATAATACGACGCTTATCCTTTCCCACGGTCACTTATCCAGCTTTCCACAGCCCCTACTACTTACTACTGGGCTGCCCGATGGTTGGTGGTGTTGATTTCTCCTTCAACCAAGCTGTTATCCAACCATTCAGCCAATCAGTCATCTGTAACAGTCACCAGTGGCACGGCAGTTCGAAGCGGCCGGTGGAGATTGTTCGAGCTCTTCGGTGAAGGCCTTACGAAACCGGATCGGACCAAATCCGGCCAATTGCGGGCGGTTAAGCCGGTCTTCTCCGGCCAGCGGAGATGCTGCGTTGTTGATCAAACACACGCTAAGTATGCCCCAAGTGCTTGTTATTCGATGATCTGGACATAGTTCGCCGGCCGTCGCCCGGGCCAAGGCAGGCCTGCTGTTGTCCGGCTTTCCTTTCGTTCCCGCCCGTGTTAGCCGCCAGTTATAGCCTACGCGCTTTGTGAGAAGCATGCGAGGATCATCGCTCGTATTGTCAGCAGGTTATCAGCATGATCCGCTCTGGACGGGGTCTGCGATCCCCTGGCGAATCTGGGCCTTAACGAATCGCGCAAGATCAGCGTGGGATTCCGCCCGCCGCTGAACCTGTCCGCCGAGAGCGGAAAGTAACTGATAGCGCGAAAAGGGCCGAATGAAAACCGGGGCGTGGAACAGAGTTCCGACGGCCTTACAATCTATACAATTGGCAGTCCCGGCCGTCTGGAGTTGAGCGGTTGAAAGTAAGGCATTCGCCGTTACGTTGAGTTGATCAGCGTCAAGCAGCGAAACTGACACTCCCGGTCCGCCGCCGGCGGTAGCGCGCCGTTGAAAAGCGCTCGAGAGCCATAGGCCGGACTGGACAACGCGCGTGATCAACCCGCCGTTGACGGCCTGTGCAACGATCAGCTATTGAAGTGCAGCAGGTAGATACTCCCAGGTGATTCCAAGACAGATCATTCTGTCAAGCAAAGCGATCGGTGCGCAGGTTAAGGGGCCCCCTGCTCCCGCGTCTGGGGTCAGGTCTGCAGAGTAACCTTCATCCGTCCGATCCGGGCGGGGAGGTCGGGCGCGCCCCGCACCACCGGGGGACCGGTCTGCATCACTGGGCAGGAGTCCCGCACGGTGAAAAGACGACGACGACCCGCGCTAGCGCCGATGACGACGCGGGTGGACCCGGCCGCACGGCTGTCGGCCGACCGCGGACGATCCGAGCCGGCTTACTTGCCGCTCCGGGCGGCGGATTCCTTGATCAGGCTGGTGGCGATGACCAGGCGCTGGATCTGGTTGGTTCCCTCGTAGATCTGGGTGATCTTGGCGTCACGCATCAGCTTCTCCGCCGGGTAGTCCTTCATGTAGCCGTAACCGCCCATGACCTGGACCGCGTCCGTGGTCACCCGCATGGCGACGTCGGACGCGTAGAGCTTGGACATGGCGCTGATCTTGGAGATGCTCTTGTTGCCGGCGTCGATGTAACGGGCGGCCTTGTAGATCAGGCTGCGGGCGGCCTCGATCTCCGTCGCCATATCGGCCAGCATGAACTGGATGGCCTGGAAGCTGGAGATGGTCTTGCCGAACTGCACGCGCTCCCGGGAGTAGTTGACGGCCAGCTCGAAAGCCGCCTGGGCGATACCCACCGCCTGGGCGGCCACCCCCGGACGGGTGCGGTCCAGGGTGCGCATCGCCACGGCGAAGCCCAACCCCTCGCGGCCCAGTAGGTTCTCTTTGGGTACGAAGCAGTCGGAGAAGGACAGCTCCCGGGTCGAGGAGGCCCGGATGCCCATCTTGTCCTCCTTCTTGCCGTAGTTGAAACCCTCGACACCCTCCTCGACGATGAAGGCCGAGACCCCGCGGGAGCCCTTGGCGCGATCGGTCACGGCGAAGACGACGTAGATCTTGGCCTCGCCGCCGTTGGTGATCCACTGCTTGGTGCCGTTGAGTACATAGCCGCCCTCAACCTTCTTCGCCGTGGTCCGCTGACCGCCGGCGTCCGAGCCCGCCTCGGGCTCGGTCAGCGCGAAGCCGCAGAGCTTCTCCCCCGCGGCCACCTGGGGCAGGTACCGCTTCTTCTGCTCCTCGGAGCCGAAGAGGATGATCGGGTAGGCGCCCAATGCCGTACCCGCCAGGGCCAGGGCGATACCACCGCAACCACGGCTGAGCTCCTCGGTGACGATGGCCAGATCGAGGATGCCCCCGCCCAGGCCGTCGTAAGCCGTGGGGATGAAGGTCCGGAACATGTCCGTCTGGGCGAAGACCTTGACGATCGGCCAGGGGAACTCCTGCTTGGCGTCGTACTCGGCGGCGACCGGCTTGATCTTCTCTTCGGCGATCCGCCGGGCCAGGTCGCGCATCTCCTGCTGCTCGAGGCTCAGCTCGTTGTCCATCGGGCTCTCCTGTGGATGGCGCTTGCGGTCAATGCGTAATCACGTTTGATTGTAGCACAACCCCCGCCGCCTTGCCCGGCGCCGGTGAAACCGACCGGACTCCTGCTGGTCGCCGCGCAATCCGCCGCTGAACTGGCACGGTTTTTGCATCTCGGCGACCGTTCGAGTGAAAGCAAACGGTTCACCTCCGCAAAAACCGTGCC
>WJLX01000021.1 GCA_014728225.1 Candidatus Coatesbacteria bacterium
CGATGGTCTCCTCGGCCGCGACGAGAGAAGCCGACAGCAGCACCACCACGACCAACAGCTTGATGAAACAGCGCATGACGCCTCTCCTTTGGCTTGAGCTTTACTATGACTGGACTATGGCTGGCAAGACGAATGCTCCGGTCCACCTGCGGAGATTAGCACAGCGGAAATCTATCGACAAGACTATTGTCGACGATAAATCAACAGCGACTGGCAGAGGTCAAATGCAAAAAAAACCGCCCAGCGGCGGCTTCTGCAATTCCAGCGAAGCGAACAGCGTTCAGTCGGAGTGCTCGCTCTGGAGAATCCGCTGGGTGACCTCGTCGACCAGGCTGGCGAAATCCCCGGCGCCCCGTGAAACCGGGGCGTACTCGAAGATGGTCTGGGCGAAGTTGGGGGCCTCGGCGATCTTGCGGTTGTAGCGGATGATCGTTTCGGTCAGCAGCTCGCCGAAATGGCCCCGGGCCATCTTGAGGATCGCCCGGTGGGCCCGGTTGAGCGGCTGGTAGAAGTTGGGCGTCACCCCGACGATGCTGGGGCAGACCTCGGCGGGGAGCCGGCGGATCTCGTTGATGGTGTTGACGGCGGTCAGGGCGGAGAGGTAATCGGTGGAGAAGGGCAGCAGGACGTGATCGACGGCGTAGAGGATGTTCTTGGTGATCAGGTTGAGCGCCGGCGGGCAATCGAAGATGACGTAATCGACCTGGGTCAGGCGGCGGATGATGCCCGAGAGGATCAGGTAACGGTCGACGCGGCGGTCCAGCAGGCCGGCGACCTCCCAGAGATCGTAACCGCCGGAGCTGATCAGCACCATGTTCCGGCGCAGGTTGATCAGGCGGACCTCTTCACCGAGCAGCAGCTCGGAAAAGCCGCCGCCCTCGGGCTGAATGTTGAAGTAGGTGGCGATGGTGCCCTGGGGATCGGCGTCGATCAGGACCACACGCTTGCCCTGCGTGGACAGGCCGGCGCTCAGGTTGACCGCCGTGGTGGTCTTGCCGGTCCCTCCCTTGGCGATGAAGATGGCGATGCTGCGCACGTTGTCTTATCTACCTCGTCGGGGTAACAGCGCACCAAAGTCAATTGCGGCGGAATTTGGATTGGTGATTAAGGCGGCCCGGCGCCCGTTTACCCTATTAAAAGACTTCGCTGATGTCAATCTGCTCCGGGGGTGATTGCCGAACCCGCGGCTTGCGCCGCGTTGCCCGGCCGCCGCAGCTTCTGTTATACTAGCGCGGCTTTGACAACCTGTCGAGGGGGAACCATGGGCGAGCCGGAGCGCAGCGTGGAACAGGCACCGTCGAGCCGGACCGGGCGGATCCCGATCTACGTGATCATGATCATCTTCCTGGCCTTCCTGGCCATCTTTTTCTACTACGTCTGGGAAGTGGTCACCCCGCTGCTGGTCTGGCTGATCCTGGTGCTGATCCTCTTTCCCTTCGCCTACGACGACCCCCGCGCCGTTGCCCTGATCCTCCTGGTGACCCTGGCGGGATTGCTCTACGGGGTGATCAGCCTCTGGGACGCCTTCCTGCCCTTCGTCGTCGCATTGGTGCTGGCCTTTTTCCTCGATCCCCTCTGCGACCGCTTCGATATCTGGTTCAACCGCTGGTTCGGCAAGCGTGAGCGCAGCGAGCCGCCCGAGGACAAGCTGGGCCGGCGCCTGCGCTCCTTCGCCGCGCTGACGGTGATCATCCTCGTGCTCGGCGTCCTGGTCGGACTGGGCTTCGCCCTGGCGCCGACCATCGAGCGCGACCTCGACCGCCTGAGCGACTTCGACTTCAAGGGCATCATCGCCGAACTCGACGGCTGGATCGACAAGCTGGCCGGCGACAATGAACAGCTGCGGACGACACTGCAGCGCGGCACCGCCGACCTCGAACAGACCATCGCCGAGGCCCTGCCCTCGGCCACCCAGGTGATGGAGACGGTTTTCGCGCAACTGGGCAACCTCGGCAACCTGATCCTGATCCCCATCTTCACCTTCCTGCTGCTGCGCGATGTCGACCGCTTCAAGCAGAAGCTGGCCACACTGGTGCCGGTCAAGCTCAAAAGCCGCTTCAACAGCCTCTCCGAGGACGCCAACCGGGTCTTCATCGGCTTCTTCCGCACCAAGTCCATCGGCTGCCTGTTCGTTGCCTGTTGGGTCGGCGTCGGCTTGTACCTGATCGGCGTACCCTTCTATCTGCCGATCGCCATCATCACGGGGATCCTCAACTTCATCCCCTTCCTCGGACCCTTCCTCGGCGCCGTACTGGCCACGCCGATAGCCCTGCTGACCCCGGACCCCATCCTGTCCGCCCTGCTGACCATCGGCCTCTACGTCTCGGCCAACGCCATCGACGGCTATATCCTCGATCCGCTGATCGTCGGCCGCAAGGTCGGTATCGGTCCCGTACTATTGCTTCTCTCCGTCCTGGTCGGCTTCCAGTTCGGCCTGCTGTGGGCCTTCCTCGCCGTGCCGCTGGCCGCCCTGCTGAAGGTCGTCATCCTACAACTGGAGCGCTTCTACCGTCGCAGTCCCATCTACTGCGGCGCCCAGGGCGACGCACCGTCGACGCCCCCCGCCGATTGTGATACCGATGCGTCTTGACTGCCGCCGACGCGGCGACTAACATAACCGACATAAAGACTAGACATTTCGACATCCACAGCGGGAAGACTTCATGCGCATCGGTCTGCCCAGGATACTGATCCACCACTACCGCTACCTGCCGCTCTTCGCCGGTTTCTTCCGCGAAACCGGCTGCGAGATCGTCTTCAGCCCCCCCACCAACAAGGGGCTCGTCGAGCGCGGCATCGCCTCCACCGTCGACGATGCCTGCCTGCCGCTCAAGGTGGCCTTCGGCCATCTGCACGCCCTCGTCGAGGCCGCGGTCGATTACATCTTCCTGCCCCGCCTGGTAAGCCTGGAGCCCGGCTCATCCCTGTGTCCCAAGTTCATCGGTCTGCCCGACATGGCCCGCAGTTGCGTCGACGTCGACCTGCCCCTGCTGTCCCCCACCGCCGACGTCAACCGCCACGAGGGCGGTTTGCTGGAAACACTGAGCAAGGCCGGACTAGAGCTGGGACTCGACGATGCGACGATCTCCCGGGCCGTTGATCGCGCCGAGACCGACCAGGCCGCCTTCCGCGCCGCCTGCCTCTCCGGCAAAGACCCCGGGGCTCTGCTCGAGGCCGTGGAGCATCAGCGCGACTATCATCCCCCCGCCCAGGGCGACGAACTAGAGCTCCGCGTCGTCGGACGCTCCTACCTGCTGTTCGATCCCGGCAGCTCCCTCGACCTGCTGGGCAAGCTGCGGGCGATGGGCTGCCGGGTGCTGACCCACGAGGCCGTCGATCACTCGACCATCGATCGCGAGCTGGCCGGGCTCTCCCGCCCACCCTATTGGACCCTGGGACGCGAGATCCTCGGCTCGGCCTCCTTCTTCCTGCGCTCACCCGACGTCGACGGCCTGGTCTTCGTTCCGCCCTTCCAATGTGGGCCGGCGTCCCTGCTGGAAACCCTGATCGAAGCCCAGAGCCGCAAGCACCCCCTCAAACCATACACCGCCCTGGTCCTCGATGAACACACCGGTGAGGCCGGCCTGCTGACCCGCCTCGAGGCCTTTCTGGACATGATCCGGCGACGCAAGCGGCGCGAGGGCTTGAACGACCGTTGAAAAACCGCCCCACGAGACCGCGCCCGATCGACCGACGGACGCGCCGGAACCGGCACGGTTTTTGCGGAGGCGGAACGTTAACAACGGCCTTAACGGGCGCCGAGATGCAAAAACCGTGCCGGTTCCGGCGCTTGATCCCGCCCGGTGTCGCGCACTTCCCGGGGCGGTTTTTCAACGGTCGACGCCCTGAGCCGAACGATCATTCCAGCTCAGCTAAGCTAATCATGTTTCCTACCCAGCCCCTCAGCGGTAACCGATGAAACTGACCTTCCCCCACATGGGCAACATGTACATCGCCTTGCGGGTCCTGCTGGAGGCCCTGGGGCGGGAGTACGTCGTGCCGCCGCCCTGCTCCAAACGCACCTTGGAGCTCGGCGTGCGCTACAGTCCGGAGACGGCCTGCCTGCCGCTGAAGATCAACCTGGGCAACTTCCTCGAGGCCGTCGAGCGCGGCGCCGACACCATCCTGGTCATCGGCGGCGGCGGCCCCTGCCGTTTCGGCTACTACGGCTCGATCCAGGAGCAGATCCTCAAGAATCTGGGCTACGACGTCCAGTTCTACTACTTCAGCCAGGACACCAAAGAAGATTTCATCAAGATGTTCAAGGCCATCTCCAACGGAACGAGCCTGTTTCGTCTCTGGCGGGCCTTCCGTTTCGGCCTGCGCAAGCTCCAGGCCATCGAATACGTCGAGGAGCTGACCCGCCGGGCGCGCTGGCGGGCGGCCGAACCCCTGGTGGTCGAGAAGCTCAAGAAAAGGTATCTTCAGCGGATCGATGACGCCGGTTGGTACCTGACCCTGCGGGCGGCGGAGCTGTCGGCCCGCCGCAGCTTCAACGACATCGCAACGCGCGAAGACCTGCCGCAGCAACCGCTCCACGTCGGTATCGTCGGCGAGCTGTACGTCGTCCTCGAGGAGTACGTCAACCAGGCCGTCGAGCGCCGATTGGGCCAGATGGGCGTCCTCGTCGAGCGTCCGGTATCCCTCTCGGCCTGGCTGCACCACAAGATGACCACGGGCGGCGTCGGCGACTACGCCGATCGCGAAACGGCCAAGCGGTACGCCCGGCGTTACCTGGCCTACGACGCCGGCGGCGAGAGCGTGGTCAGTGTCGGACAGACCGTCCGTATGGCCCGGGAAGGCTACGACGGCGTCGTGCACCTGATGCCCTTCACCTGCATGCCCGAGATCGTGGCTCAGAACATCCTCACCCGGGTGAGCAAGGAACAGGGCATCCCGATCCTGACCCTGATCTCCGATGAGCACACCGCCGAGGCCGGCGTGGTCACCAGGCTCGAAGCCTTCGTCGACCTGCTGGCCCGCCAGCAGCGCGAGCGCCTGCTCAATCCCGCCGGGGCCTGAAGGCCTCGCTCAACGTTTACCAACCCACCGCCACGCCAGCGAGGAAACGACCCGTGACACAGCAACTCTATCTGGGCGTCGACGTCGGCTCGGTCAGCACCAACTTCGCCCTCCTCGGCGACGACGGCGCCGTCTACGAAACCCTCTACCTGCGGACCCAGGGCCGGCCCATCGAGACCGTCCAGCAGGGCCTGGCCGATCTGGGCCGGTTGTTCGCCGACCGCGACGTCCGTATCGCCGGCGTCGGTACCACGGGCTCGGCGCGCCAGCTCAGCGCCGTGCTGGTCGGCGCCGATTCGGTCAAGAACGAGATCACCGCCCACGCCATCGCCGCCAGCATGGTCATTCCCGGGGTTAAGACCGTCTTCGAGATCGGTGGTCAGGACTCCAAGATCATCATCCTTCGTGAGGGCATCGTCGTCGACTTCGCCATGAACACGGTCTGCGCCGCGGGCACCGGCTCCTTCCTCGACCAGCAGGCCGCCCGCCTGGGTATCCCCATCGAGGATTTCGGCGGCTACGCCCTGCGCGCCGACAGCCCGGTGCGCATCGCCGGCCGCTGCACCGTCTTCGCCGAATCGGACATGATCCACAAGCAGCAGATGGGCCATTCGACCGCCAACATCGTCGCCGGCCTCAGCGAGGCCCTGGTGCGCAACTACCTCAACAATATCGCCCGGGGCAAAGACCTGCAACCGCCGATGGTCTTCCAGGGCGGGGTGGCGGCCAACGCCGGTATCAAGCACGCCTTCGAGAAAGCCCTGGGCCAGGAGGTGATCATCCCCGAGCATCACAAGGTGATGGGCGCCATCGGCGCCGCCCAGTTGGCCAGAGAACGCATCGAAGTCACCGGGGAAACCAACTTCAAGGGCTTCGCCGCCTCGGACTTCTCCTACCGCACCCGAGGGTTCGAGTGCGACTACTGCCCCAACGTCTGCGAAGTCGTCGAGATCCTTCAGGACGGCAGGGTTATCAGCCGCTGGGGCGACAAGTGCGGTCGCTGGCAGAACCTGGATTTTCCCAGTCCGGTAAAACAGCGCTAGTCCACCCGCCAGCTCCACGGTTGGGCCGCCTATTTGTTGGAGTGCATTCGCCATAATGCCTTGACCTTACACTAATAATCGATTATCATCTGACCTCGGTGAGCTGCACAAGAACTGTCCACTGGGGTTGAACCAACCCGAACGACCACCGTTTATCCCAACCAGCGGAAACGCCGGGCCAACGAGCTCCGTTTTCACCACGTACAAGCAGCCGTGTTTGTACCGCGCAGGCTCAGTATGTGGTTTTACAGGTAGCGATGGATGCCAACGGGGAAAATCCCGCCCGCATATTATAATCCTCGGGTCACGAGGCTAGGCCAAGGGAGCAACGATGACTAAGGCTGACCTGGCGCAACGGATCTCCAAACAGACGGGTCTGACGCTTAAGCAGACCACGGAACTGATCAACGCCATCCTCGACACCCTGATCGAGAGCCTTACCGCACCCGGCGACGAAGACTACCTGGCCCAACAGCGCATCGAGATCCGCGGGTTCGGCACCTTCCGCCTGCGCCACAAGGGCTCCCGCATGGCCCGCAACCCCCGCACCGGCGAGATCATCAACGTCAAGGACAAGTGGGTACCGCACTTCAAACCCTCCAAGCAGCTCAAAGCCATGCTGCCCGAACCCGATTGACCCACGCCAGCTTCGATACCACCCGGCCGGCTTCCCGGCCGTTTTTTCAACCCCTGACGTTCACCACCAACCGCGGGTCATCCGCCCGAAAAACCGCCGCCAAAACATCGATCCGCTAACGAAACCACGACACCCCCCGCCCCGCCGGAACTGGCACGGTTTTTGCATTTCGGCGACCGTTAGAGCGGATCTTAACGGTTCGCCTCAGCAAAAACCGTGCCAGTTCCGGCGGGGGAATGCAGCTGTTACCCTGCGGCGGTTTTTCGGGCGGGGCAGATCCGATCCGTCAAGCAGTAGAACGGGGAGCCCGCAGTGGCTCCCCGTTCGATGCATACTGGACGGCGCCGTCAGGGTTCGATGGTATCCAGCAGGGCGCCGCAGTAGAAATCGATTGCCAGCAGCAGGTCTCGGAACTCTTTGAATTGCGGCGGGTTGGTTAACCGCTGGATCTCGCCGTCGGTGTAATTCTGCAGTTCCGGTTCTAGTTGCCAGCCTTCACCGGCGGGTCGGATGATGATCAGCAGGGCGTATTCGGGTTCCAGGAGGCTGATTTCGCTGGGTCCGAGCTCGCGATAGCACTGATGACTCCGGGAGGAAACGGCGGCGTGGCCGGCGTCGATGAGTGCCTCGCGGTAGATATCCGGCGAATCTGGGCACTCGAGGAGGAGGTTGACCTCGGCGGCCGCCAGCGGTGTGCTTAGCAGCAGCACGAGGGCGGTGGTGAGCCATCTTATGTGGTTGGAGTTGGCGGCGTCTTCGCTCACGGTTGATATCTTACTCGCCCTCGTAGACGTAGTCAAGTTCGAGCAGGGCGACCAGGCCGTCCCAATTGGAGCCGAGGGCCAGCAGGCGACCGTCGAAGGCCAGGTCGTCGATATTGCGCGGGTCGAGGACACCGCTGCCGGCCCAGCGACCCATGATCCGTCCCTCGTTGTCGAAGACGACCAGACCTGCTTCGCCGTCCCAGACGGCCAGCAGACCGTCGGTGTTGCAGTCGAGCAGGCGCGGTTCCTGGAGCATCCGGGCGCCGCGTTCGACGGTCGCGCCGTCGCCGGAGAGTCCCTTGACGGGGTTGAAGCTCGAGAGGTAGTAGACGGTGCCGTCGGGCGCGGCGGTCAGGGATTCGACGGAACCGGAGACGTCGAGGGCCCGGGCCTCGACGACGTCGCCGGAGCGACCGAGGCGCAGGGCGGGGTAGGTGTAAGAATCCCAGCCGACGGAGTAGCTGAAGGTGCTGGCCCAGAGGTTGCCGTCGGCGCCGGAGGCCAGCACGTCGACGGACAGCTCCGCGATGAAGGGCTCGCGCTCGGCGCCGGCGGCGCTGGCGGAGCGGCGGTAGATCGTCGAGGACCAGGAGTCGGCCAGGTAGAGGTCGCCGTCGAGGAGGGCCAGGCCGTCGCAGTCCGCTGCCGTGCTCTCGAGGGGGGCGACGTTTTTCAGCACCCCGGGGTACAGCCGGACGACTTCGTCGTCACCGAGAACGGCTATCAGGTCGTCCTCGAGGTCCAGGGCCAGGGGGGCGTAGTCGGGACGCAGGATCTCTAGCAGCTCGATCTCCACGGCGGCCAGCTCGGAATCAGCGGGCTCGGTATGGGGCAGCTCGACCTCGACATCCTCCTCGTCACCGAAGCCCAAGCGGCTGAAACCCACCACCAGGCCCCGCTCGAAACCGTTGACCTGGTAGTCCAGGGGAGTGAACATCCGCACCCGGACATCCTTAGTGTATTCGTAGCCCTCCAGGGGTTCCGACAGGGCGACCACGGAGAGTTCGGCGCCGCGGACACCGGCCACGCGCAGGGCTCCGAGGATCTCGATGCCCACGCCCAGGGACGCACCGGTGTCGGGGTGGGTCATCGGCTCGCCGTAGCGGTAGACCCAACCGTAATCGTTAAGTTGCACATCGTCGGCGGAGCCCAGAGCCAGCATGGCCGTCGACCAGTCGGCGGCCGGGTCGAACAGGGGGCCGCAGGTGGGCAGGTTCTCGGCCAATCTAGCGGCGATCCGTTCTGCCAGGCGGGAGACTGAGGACAGTTGATCGACCAGGGAGGTGTCGCCGTCGATCAGCTCGCCGTTGAAGCCGTCGTAGAGGCTGCCGTGGAGAAGGTAGTCGTCGCCGTCGTTCTCGATGCTGATCACGCCGATGAAATCGCAGCCCAGCATCGCGGCCAGGGTCGAGAGGTCGGTCGTGGAAGCGGGATCGATGACGGTGTTGACGGCGTAGACGCGCTCCTGGGGCAGAACCTCGAGCCCGGCGTCTTCGAGACCGGCGGTGAAGCCGGAGCGGGCGCTGTCGGGTACCTGATAGGGCAGCATACCCTCGGCGGCCACCCAGACGGCGACGGTTCCGGCCGCCGCGCTGAGAGCGCCGACGAGCAGCAGGATGAGGATTGACTTGGCCTTGAACATCGAACCTCCAACAGGGGGAACTCGCGGGATTGCGGGTCGGCGGGCGAAATGAATTGCGGAAGTATAGCGTTAAAACCGTCGTTCTTCAACCCATTCCCCAGCCAAAGCGAGCCGGCGGCGGGGTTCACGGTCTGTGTTATACTGCTGGGGAAGCGGCGCAACGGGCGTCGCTGTAACCGACATGCATTAGAAACGCCCGATGGGCTGGTTTAATTCCAGCCGTCCCCGACGCTGCGTTCCAGCCGGCCGGCTCGACACGTGTCCGCCGGGGCGCTCGGACGAGAACCAATCCCGGAGGCTCCCGCATGGGCGGGATGAGCACCCGCGCCAAGGCCGAAGCCCGGCGCAAGCTGCAAGCCGGTGAACCCCTCACCGGGCTGGAGGCCTCCTACCTCTACGGCCTGACCGCCGGATTCGCCCCCCTCAAGCAACGGATCGCCAAGCAACGGATCGCCGAACTGGCCGGGACCCGGAAGCGTCAAGCGGCAGAGGGCGGCAAGCTCGAGGGAAAGCCCTCTGGAGCAGGCGGGCCGACCCCGCCGCCCGTCGAGTTGACGCTGGAGCCGGACACCGTCTTCGACACCTGCCTGACCTGCGGCTACGCCGACGGCTTCAAGCTGGCCCTCGAGAGGGCTGGAGCCGGAGGAGCGCAGTTGATCCTCATCTGTCCCCGTTGCCACCAGCGCTACACCGTCGGTCTCATCATCACCCCGGAGAAAGGAACTACCCCGCCGTGATCAAGCTGCAGCTGACCATCCCGCAGCGCGAGGCGCCCGTCGAGCTGACCGTCGCCAAGGGCACCACCATCGAGGAGGCCTACCGCTCGGCCCTCGAGGAGAACCTGCTGCAACCCCCGGCCCACCCGCCGCTGATGGCCTTCGTCGACCACCACGCCCGCGATCTGCGCCACCGGCTGGAGCTCGACGCCCGCGTCGACCTGCGCGGCGCCGACGACGGCGAGGGGATGCGGGCCTACCGCCGCGCCGTCCGCCTGTTGCTGATCGCCGCCGTCATCGATACTTTCCCCGACAAAACGGTCTACATCGACCACTCCCTCTCCGGCGGCTTCTTCGGTGTGCTCCGGCAGACCCCCCGGGCGGGCGAAACCGACGGCCGCCTGCTCCTCGGCCCCACCATCCCCTGCAGCCCCGACGACGTCGCCGTCCTCGAGGGGCGGATGCGCGAGCTGGTCGCAGCCGACGAGCCCGTCGAGCTGCTGTCGATGAAGCGCGCGGAGGCCGCGGCCGAGTTCGAGCGCCTCGGCGACCGCACCAAGGCCACGCTGCTGCGCCACATGACCAAGCCCACAGTCGAGCTCTATCGCGTCGGCGGCATCCTGGACAGTTTTTACGGACCCATCGCCCCGCGAACGGGTCTGTTGAAGCACTTCGACCTGGTCTTCTATCCCCCGGGCTTCGTGCTGCGCTTTCCGACCCACGAAACCCCGGCCGAGCTGGCGCCCTTTCAGGAGCAGAAGAAGCTCTTCCACATCTTCCATGAGTACGAGGACTGGATCAAGGTCCTGGGCGCCGAGACCGTCGGCGGCCTCGACCACCTGATCGCCCACGACGACTACCGCGAGCTGGTCCTCCTCGCCGAGGCTCTCCACGAGAAGAAGATCGCCCAGATCGCCGATACCATCGCCGGTCACCACCACCCACCCCGGGTGATCCTGATCGCCGGCCCCTCCTCCAGCGGCAAGACCACCTTCACCAAGCGCCTCGAGCTCCAGTTGACCGTCATCGGCCACCGCCCCTGCTCGATCAGCGTCGACGACTACTTCCTCCCCAGGGAGCAGACCCCCCTCGATGAGCAGGGCGAACCCGACTTCGAGCGCCTCGAGGCCATCAATGTCGAGGCCCTCAACCGCGACCTGCTGACCCTCCTCGACGGCGGCCGGGTCCACCCGCCGCGCTTCGACTTCAAGCTCGGCCGCAGCGAGCCCTCGCCCGAGCCCCTGTGCATCGACGAGAACACCCCGCTGATCCTCGAGGGTATCCACTGCCTCAACGACGAGCTGACCCGGGCCATCCCGGCCCGGGAAAAATTCAAAATCTACGTCAGTTGCCTGACCCAGCTCAACATCGACAATCACAACCGGGTGCCCACCACGGACACCCGGCTGATCCGCCGCATCTGCCGCGACGCCCGCTACCGAGGCTACGACGCCCTCCAGACCCTGAAGCGTTGGCCCAAGGTCCGCCGCGGCGAATCGCGCTACATCTTTCCCTTCCAGGAAACCGCCGACGTGATGTTCAACTCGGCGCTGATCTACGAGCTGGCCGTACTGGGCAAGCACATCCGGCCACTGCTGGCCGCCGTGCCCGAGGACGCCCCCGAGCGCGCCGAGGCCGACCGCCTGTTGAGCTTCATCGCCTTCTTTCTCGACCTGCCCGACGAAGCCGTGCCGCACACCTCGCTGTTACGCGAGTTCATCGGCGGCAGCGTCTTCCGCGGGGAGTGAAACGCGGGAAGGGGTTCTTGAGGTGGGGGGCTGCAGGTTCACTCTGTCTTGTTCCGCACACCACAACTGCTCGGACCCGGTGAACGGGGAAGCAGGGACGAACATTACAGTGACGAACGGTTCTCTCAGCGTTGGCTCAGCCGTGGCCGAGATCCTGGAGACACTTTCACCGGGAAAACTGGCGAGTCATCACACTTACTATATCAAGCTGGTGAAGCAGTAGAATTAGCTGTACATATAATAAAAGGCTCCCGATGTATGGGAGCCTTTTATTTTTTATTGAAATACAATACTTAGTAAAAAAGTGTTTTTATTAGTCCGAATGATGTTTTAATAAATGCTGATCCAGTTAGTACGAGTACCAAGTTAGGTCTTTGCCATGTCCAAATATTTGTATCACTCGATATTGCCTGCATATATCCGTCATATAATCGTAGTCCATTCTGAGTAATATCTTCGTCCAACCAGGCTTGTACTATGGTTGTAATATCGAATACTCCCCAGACTTCTTCGCCGTACTCCGGAGCTTCGTAAGTATGCTCCTCCGCGTAGGCCTCGATGATCCCCGGCTGGTTGTTCCAGGTGATAGTCATCTCCTCCCAGGCGGCGTCCACCGGGGCGATCCAGATTTCTTCTTCAGACAGCGGTCGGGTTTGAATCAAGGCTGAGTTTTTCCAGTTATTGAACAGCGACAGCCACAGCTCCGCCGAGAGCACCGTGTAGCCCCGGCCCACGTAATGGTCCAGCTCGCGGAACTCGATGAAGGCGTAGCTAGAATCCCCGATGACACCAAAAAAGGTTTCATCTCCATAATTAGAATCTGGATAATATTCATCAGTTGATGTATCGTTCCCCTCGTCGTCATCGGGCTGGAGGGTGACCTCGAAGCTCGCCAAACACACCCCCGCCAGCAACACCACCGCTAACAAAACGTAACGCATTCTGACCTCCCATTCTGTGTCAACTATATGATAGTCCAATACAATGCGCCTGGCAAGCGGCCGGCAGGGCGGCCTTGTCAATGACGCCGCTACACGTAGGGCGGGGGCTCCATCCCCCGCCGTTCGAGCTGCAAATATCCATAGAACGGCTTCAGCCCCCGCCGGCATTCCAATGGAAACACACTATAAACCCAGTCCCGACGGGCCGAACGAGTGTTCGGTTACCTGGAAGAGCGGCGAAAACGCTCGATGAAGCGACTCAACAACCGTGGCAGTTCCGCCGAGCGGTGCAGTTGGTGCCCGGCGGCCAGCAGGTCGAACTCCAGCCGGGCCACCCGCTCCAACGAGCTCAGCGCCTCGCCGGGCAGGGCGCTGAACAGGCGCGGATCGCCCAGGATCGTGCCGCCCTTGCCGCCCAGGGCGTCGCCGAGGAACAGCGTCCGCCGCTGCGGTAGATAATAGGCGCAATGGCCGGGGCTGTGGCCGGGGGTGTGTACGGCGATGATCTCCAGGTCGCCGACGGGGAAGACGTCGCCGTTGGCGCAGGCGATGTCGGGCTCGACGGGGCGGGGGTTATTGTCGGAGAAGGTATGCTCGGCCCAACCCAACGGGCTCAGGGCGGGCATCTCGTCGATGCGGGCGTACCTGTGATCGGCGGCGTGCAACACCAGGGGCGCTCCCCAACGTCGCTTGAGCGGACCGGAGCCGCCGAGGTGATCGGGGTGCCAATGGGTGACGAGGAGGTACTCGGGGGGACCGAGGCCCAGGCGCCGGCGGAAGGCCTCGACGACGGGCGGGGTGCGGCGATGGTTGCCTGTGTCGATGAGAGCCCAGCGGCCGTCGTCGACGACGGCGTAAACGTTGCAGGCGCCCAGTCTGCGCGGCAACAGGTAGACGCCGGGTTTCAGTTGTCGAGCGGGCATAGGTGATCGACGATGCGGCGCCAAAGGCCGACGGGACGGCGGAACAGCGCCAGGGGCACCATCACGCCCAGATGACCCGTGCGGGCCTCGTGGTAGCGGCAGCCCCAGGCGTCGCGCAACCGCCGCTGCAAGGGCAGGGGGATGACCTGGTCGCTGCGGGCGGCGACCAGGAGGATACTCGAGGCCGGGCACCGGGGCCGATAAGTGAGCAGGTTGACCGGCCGCAGGATCGGTTCGAGCTGCCGATAAGAGATCCCCTGAGCCAGGACATCGGCACGCACGTTGGTTGTCAATGGCGACTGCGCCAGGATGCCCAGGGGATCGACGGCCGGCGTCAGCAAGGCGGCACGGTGCTGGGGCTCCGCCGCCAAACAGGCGTGCAGGCCGGTCAGCAAGCCGCCCAGGCTGTGACCCAGGCTGAGGACCTCGTCGTGCCGCTGGCGCAGCAGGGCCAGCAGGACGCCGACCTCGGCCAGGCCGCGGATGAAGGATTGCAGAGTCTCGCCGACGTCGCCGCTGATGAAGCGGGCGCCGGAAAGCTCACCCGGCGGGGTGCGGGTCAGATGATGGGGCAGCTCGAGACACCAGACCGCCGTCCCCCGGCAAACGTGGTAGGCGGCCAGTTCGGCGAAACCGGTGTAATCGGGTTGCAGCCAACCATGGACGTAGAGCAAGCCGCGCCGTGCCCGCTGATCACCGAACAGCAGCCCCCGAACCTCGTCGTCCCCCGTCGGCGAGGCGCAGCGCCAACGCCGGAAGGGGACCTTCAACTCAGGGGAGCTCGCGGGCGGATCGATTGCCAAAGCCTGGACGGCGCCGACGTTAACCGCCGCGCGCAGCTCTCCGGCCGGCTCCAACTCGGCCAGCCGCTCCAGCAGATCCGGCGGCGTCCGGAGGCTGAAGCGGTGTTTGCCCATCAGCCAGAAGACGTAGCGGTCGAAGATTTCGCCGAATAACTCCAGCAGCATGCCTGACACCGCCGTAGTTCAAGTATCGAGGTCCCCGGAGAAGCCGCCGACCTTTGAAAAACGAGTCCTTGATCCACCGATCAGGTGGGGACGACTCCGACGCCGGAACTGGCACGGTTTTTGCGGAGGTGGACCGTTGCCGCCGCACCAACGCTCGCCGAGATGCAAAAAC